>CADBTD010000020.1 GCA_902797535.1 uncultured Ruminococcus sp.
GAAATATTTGTTGCGCCAGACCGTTTTTTCAAAAACGGTTTGGTGCGGTGTTCTTCCCTCTCGCCCCGAAGGGTGTCTCCTCTTGTTGCACCAACGTTATAGTTACATCAATCGTTACAAAAGAACAGCAGAGTAAAGATTGACAGGGCTTTTACTTTGTTCGTTTGATGCGGCTGCGCCGCATTGATTTTGACAGGGGACGGGAAAGGGGTAAGTTGACAGGGGACGGGGGTGTGATGAAATTTTCGGCGGCGGGGTCACAGCAAAACAGAAGTTCAGACAATATTATGAGCAAGGAGTGGAATGCTTATGGATTACGAGAGGATAAAGGCGGAGTTTCTGCGGATGGTGGGGCTTTCGGCGGACAAGTTCCGTGAGAGGGCGCTCATCGAGCGAGGGACTGAAGAGATAGTATCGAGGCTGAAGAAAGCGGTCTCGGAGATGAGTGAAGAGGAGGTTCGTTTATGCGAGTACGGGGCGGCGGCCTGTGCGGCGTTTACCTACGAATCGGAGAAGTGCATGAGAGCAGTGCCTGTGATGAGTGAGAACGGTACTGTAAATATGCGTGAGGGGAGTTTCGAGGCTGCGAAAGCGGCTTTTGAGGCAAAGCGTCAGGCGATAAGCGTGTTATGCCGCAGGGGGCTTCTGGACAGCGGAGATTTTTTCTTCACGGCGGTATAAGAGAGCGGGGGTGGAAAGAATGCTGAGTGAAAGAGCGGCGGAGCACGTTGCGGGAGCGCTGAGGGCGGCAGGCTTTGAGCCGATGGCGGAGTATGAAGGCGACATCACGGAGCGTGCGGCGGCGGTACAGGGTGAGGTATATCCTGCGTTCATGAGGACGAGCAGGGTAGAGCTTTCGGAGTTTCGCAGGTCGGAAACGGCAGGCGGACGGGTCTTTGTAACGATAGTCGTCAGGGCACTGGGTGCCAAGCGTGGGTTTTCGGATGCGGGCGAGTTAAGGCGGCGTGCGGAGGCGGCTTTAGGGGAAATATATTTCAACAGCGGTATGACGGTAAAGACTGCATCCTGCGGAGAGGCGGCAAGGGACATGAAGCTGGGGAGGCTGGTAATGCTGCTGGAGGTCTGCGTCGGGTACGTTGTGGGGACCGAGGATATGTGATCTGCTGACAGGGGGCGGATATTTCGGAAAGAAACGGAGGTGAGGCTATGAATGCGGCAGGTTTCGGGGCTGAGGTCGTTATCGACGGGCAGTCCTATTACTTTGAGTCGGCGCAGGCGGTGACGCAGAAAAAAGTGGAGAAAAGCGAACTGGTGGGCGGCGGCTGCTACAGGGAGGCGGCCGGTGCGGCGGTGCTTTCGGTGGAGATGAAGGCACGCATAAAACCATCGCAGATGGGCGGCTATCTGCGGCTGATGCAGATACTCATCTACGGCAGGCACAGTGTTGAGGTGAACGACATGACATTTACGGGAATGGCGCTCGTTTCGGGCAGGGTAGGCATAGATGAGGGCATGGACTTTGCTTTTGCGGAGCTGGTATTCGAGCAGACGGACGGCTGACAAGGTGTGGGATATTTAAAGAAAGGAGCGGCAGAATGGCGGATACGATCATCATAGAAACAATGGAAAAGAACGGGAACAGGACACGCTACGGGACGGTGACGGAGTTTCGGTGCGAGAAGGAGAGATATACTCCCTACAGTTCGCTCACGGCGGAGTTTGTGGGGGTGTGTGATGCTTACGACATAGCGGAGGTATCGCTGTACATCGGGAGCAGGCTCGTACACAGGGGGACAGCGGACGTTATTGAAAGCAGGAATGACGGCGGAAGCTACCGCATAAAGGTAAGGTCCTACGGGTATACGAAGCAGCTCGGGCAGAATTTCTCGGAGGAGGGGATAATCTCTCAGCCCGACCTTGACGCTGTGATGAAGCGCTGCGGTGTGCCGTTTGCGGAGTGTCAGCAGGGGACGGATAGGGTAAACTATGTGTACATAAACGACAAGACTACCGCATGGGAGGCGATATGCGTATATGCTATGAAGGCTTACTGCACAAGCCCTTTCATCAGGGGGGACAACGTTGTGTGCTGTACTGCGGATACGGCTGTATCGAGGGGGTACACCGGATCGCACACGGTCATGACGGCAAAAGGGCAGAAACTGACGGGGATATACTCTGACGTGTATGTTGCAGGGCTGTCGGGAAGCTATGACTATCATGCGCAGAGCAGTACTGCACAGTCGCACAGGATCACCCGAAGAAAGTATTATCCCTATGACAGAGAGTGGGTGTATGACCTTAACGATGAGGCGGCTTTTTATCTGAATTATTCGGAGAGAGGGACAAAGTACTCGGCGTTCAGGGTGCAGGGGTACAGAGGCGAGGACCTGCTGGACAAGGCGACGATATCGGCAGGGGGACTTTCCCTTGAGGAAGCGGAGATAGACGCTGTTATAATAACGGCATCGGGGAAGGGGATATTCACCGAGATACGCTGTTATGAGGACGCATACTGCGGATAAACAGTTATAAATGCTTAGCATTTAACGGCAAATATTTGCCTAATGCCTGCGGATACGGTACTTTCATCACAGTAATGATACGCTGAGCACGGAAACAAAGCCGCACACGGCTTTGGTTCAACAAATATGACTTCGCAAGCTGAACACTTGCGATTTCACTTCGTGAAACCGTAATATTTGCCACTACCTGCGGCTACGGTACTTTTATC
>CADBTD010000021.1 GCA_902797535.1 uncultured Ruminococcus sp.
ACGCTGGTGTAGCACAGCTGGTAGTGCAGCTCATTCGTAATGAGCAGGTCGCAGGTTCGAATCCCGTCACCAGCTTATAAAAAGTCCCGACTTTACGCGGTTTAGTAAGGTCGGGATATTTTTTTGTGTCAATTAAAATCGGGCTTGTGCACTATTTGTTCACTATAAAAAATGTTCACCAAAAAAGACGGACTTATGATAAAGCCCGTCTTTATTATTATGCCTGCCGACGTTCATCGTCGTGCTCTTCAATGCTCTTGTGAGATATCAGCATATTCTGTAAAATATTGGCGCTTTCGCTGTCAGCTTCGGCGATATAGTGAAGATACTTATTAGTCGTTTCGATATCTCCGTGACCCAAACGCCCCTGTACCTGCTTGATACTTGCACCGCCGTATAACAGCAGGGTCGCCGATGTATGCCGCAAGCTATGGAACTTTCGATGCTTCAAGCCGTTTTTACTGAGAAATCCCGAGAACCATTTTGTGACCGTGTCGGGGTTCATCATAGAGCCGTCATATTGAGTGAATATATAATCATCATAGTGCCATGCATCCCCGAGCCTTGCTGCTTCTCTCCGCTTCTCTATCTTTAATTCGTCCAGAAGGTCAATACAATACTGAGGTACAGTCACAGACCTGACTTCAAAGTCCTTCGGGGGTTTAGTTCTCAGCGGTTCGCCTTTGACCTTCACGGCAGCTCTTTCAATAGTTATTCGGCATGAACTGCGGTCTATATCCGAAAATTTCAGGGCTACAAGCTCACCTCTGCGAGCACCTGTCATTATTGCTACTTGTATCAATGCTCTGTACTGCAAAGGTTCATTTTCGAGATATGCCAGCATTTCGGCTGCTTCCTGCTTTGTGAATATCTCAACTTTGGCTGTCGTGATCTTCGGCAGTGTCAGCTTTTCAGCTTTGGCGGGGTTATTCGGTATCAGTTCAAGCTTCACTGCCTGATTAAGCACTGACTGCACCATTGCGAGGTAACGTCTGACCGTTGCAGGCGAGTGAGTTTTTCCGCTTTTCCTGACTTCCCCGTTTTTATGCTTTCTTATGCTTTCACCTTCGGAAAGATATTTGACAAATTCCTGAATATGTACGGGGCGTATAGCTGCAAGCTTCAAGTGTCCGAGCTGAGGTATGATATACCGTTCAAGGGTGTTCTTATAATCTTCGTAAGTATGCGGCGAAAGCACATCCTTTTTAATAGTAAGGTACTGGGGGACGAAGTCTGCAAAAGTCAGGCGCGGATCATTGCTGACAAGTCCGTGCTTACACTTTTCTTCAAAGATCATAGCCTGTCGGTTCAGTTCCTTCTCGATCTGCTTCGGAGTCAGCTTCGGGTCAGGCTTCCAAGTCATTGAGCGGGTGATTTTCTTATCGTTTGCATCATATCCACATGATACTCGGATAAGATAAGATTCTCCCCTTTTGGTGATGTTTGCCATTGTATCACATTCCTTTCAGTGTATGAGGTTGACACCCGGAAGGGAAAATGCTATAATGATATTGCTTTGAGCACTTGCCTTTCGGGGTGAGTTTATATTGACCGTCTCTGTGTTGGTAGCGCAGGGGCGGTTTTTTTATTTGTTAAAATATTCAGGCTTATGAAGTCTGATAATTCTTGCTGCATCCTCTCTGTTCTGTAGACGATACGCCAACATTCTTTCAAGGAGTTCTTCGAGGTCTTTACTCGGAGCTTTTTTTATTTCTTCGGTGATCTCATCCACAGATACAGCAGCACTTTCATATTGTTCAATAATTTCAAGGATATCACTTTCATCAAGATCTGAGATATCGCATTTTTTGGACAAAGACATGATAAGATCAGTAATCATGCTTTCTGTTCTTTTTAATACCTGCCATTTTTCAAATTCAAGTTCTTTTTCAAGCTTTGTGCGTTTTTCGTTCAGTATGTCAAGTTCGTCTTGCATCAGTGTAATATCTTTATTTATAGCTTGCTTGAGCTTAATTTCATTGATAGATACATCGAGCGATTTTATTTCGTTGATATTATCACGAATATAATCGCTTGTATTTCCAATAAGCCCACATCTAGTCCATAGCTCACCGTCTTCGAGCATCTCACTGAACACCTTACCAATTTTTCCGTTGGTGATGTTAGCTATATGAAGAGCTTCGACAGCACTTTCATTAAGCCCAGTATATTTACAGAAATCCGAAACCCCTGTATTTATGGTGCGGGCGTCTGATATTCCTAAAAGCCAATCAACAGAAACATTAAAACATATGGCGATCTTCGCCAGTTTGTCCGCATCGGGAACGGCGTTTCCTCTGACCCAGTTATTGAAGTTCTGAGGAGATACTCCAAGTTGTTCGGCATAATACTTTTGCGATTTTTCGTTTTTTAATAATGATATAAAATTTTTTTGAAACGGCGTTGCACCTTTTTTTATATAGTCTGAATAATTCACAACATATCACCTCAATCAAAATTAATTGATTTGAATTACAGTTATTCAAATACTATTGACTTTTCTTTTCTCTTGACTTATACTAAGTATATCAAATGATTTTGATATTGTCAATAGGTAGATTAAATATTTTTTATTAGGTGAGGTGATACGAAATGACAGCCAATGAACAGGAACTTATCAAGCAGGCAAAGCGAGCTTATAAGAAAGAATGGCGAGCCAAGAACAAAGATAAAATCAAAGCGGCAAACGACCGTTTTTACTTGAAGTTTGCTAAAAAACTTGCAGCCGAGCAGGCAAAAGAAAAGGCTGCCGAGTGATAGCGACACCCGAACAGCCCGAAAAGAAACACACGCCACCAAGACAATATGTTTCCGCCTTCATTATACCACAGCAAAGACGGAAGCGCAACCCCTATCGAGGGAGAAAGAGTATTTATGATCAAAAACGAAACACAGCAAACTATACCAAGAATGCGGACGTTACCCAAGTTGCACCGGGAACTTAACGAAATGGGTATAGAAATTTCGATGAATGCACTTAGGGTATGGGTGAAGCAGGGCAAGATACCTGCGATCTATGTAGGCAAGAAGGCACTTGTGAACATGGATGCAGTGATCGACTATCTAAGTGGAGGTACACACAATGAATAAAATTCACTGCTGCATGACCGAGCAGAATGTACTTGACTATATACCCGTTGGTGAAGCTAATGCCGTACACTCTGCGGAGATATGTGCACGCTTTGGGCTTACCGAGAGAGAGCGGCGGAAGCTGTTTGAACGTCTGCGGAATGCAGGTGCGGTCATCTGCTCTTGCGATAACGGATTCTTCAAGCCTGCTGATCTGGCAGAACTGACAGCATACATCGGCAGAGAAAGGGCACGGAGCAGGAGCATAGCAGAGTCCCTGCGGTCTGCAAAGCGCCTTGCGGCAGAGTGGAATGGTGATATTCGGTGACTTTTACAAATTCAAAAATGCACCTGAATTCTCTGTATATCCCCCACAAAAACACCCATCGTCCTCTGTGCAAACAAATGGTTTATGTTTTAATTCGGACATATTTCTGCAAGAGTTGTACAAAAACGTACAACTTTTTGACCCTTTTCGGGTGATAGTGAAGGGGGGATGTTAATGAACATAGAAGAGATCCTTACACACTTTGAAAAGGTCGAGCGCTGCGGCAACGGCTGGCACGCACTCTGTCCTGCCCACACTGACAAAAAACAGAGCCTTTCCATATCACAAGGCGACGACGGCAAAATACTTATGTACTGTCATGCGGGATGTTCGCCAAGTGAGATAGTTCAGGCGGCAGGGCTGAAAATGACAGACCTGTTTCCCGAGAGCCCGAAACCGAGAACAAGATCATCGGGAAAGGCTGTAAAAGTCGCCGAATATATCTATCGGGATATGAACGGCAATGCTGTATTCAAGAAGATACGGCGGTCAGACAAGAGCTTTTACTGGCTTCACGCTGAGGGCAACAGGTGGGAAAAAGGCAGGGGCGGAAAGACTGCGCCGCTGTACAAAGCCTATGAGTGCAAAGAGAGCAAGTATCTGTATATCGTCGAGGGCGAAAAGGATGCTGATAACATGACGCTTCACGGTCTGCCTGCGGTAAGTCCGCCCGATGGTGCAGGTTCGGGAGACAAGTGGCGCGGAGAGTATACCGAATATCTCACAGGGAAACGTATCTGCATCATTCAGGACAATGACGAAGTGGGCAGGAACTTTGCACATAAGATAGCTTGTGAGCTTTACGGCAAAGCTGAACTTGTAAAGGTGCTTGACTTATCGAAAGTCTGGGCGGATATTCCTGAGAAAGGTGATATCAGCGATATGATGAACGCTGTACCCGACTGGGGAGAAAAGCTTCAGACACTGGCACGGGATGAAGCTGTGTTCCTTCCCGATGTCGCGGCAGAGGACAAGCCCGAGCCTATACCTGAGCAGTATGCTCACCTGTTCGATGCTGACGGAAACCTGCTGTTTGATGAGCTGACGGAAGACGACTTCATAAACTGTGAGAATATCTACTCAAAGATATACGAGCTTGAAAGCCCTGCGGAGATAACGGCATACATTATGCAGGTAAAGCAGGCAGCGAAAGCTCTGGGACTTGCAGGTGACTTTGAAAAGAGGATAGCACCTTATAAGGCAGAAGCCCTGCGCAATCTGAAATCAGAAGCACGGGCGGCACACAGAGAGCAGACGGGTCAGACCCAGCGCGATCTGTCAGACTTCCCATACATCATTGAACACGAGAACGAGCAGGGCGATCTGTACTACACTGTGAGCTGCCCTCTATTGGCGGAGCACATCAGGCAGAACTGCCGATACATCATCACACACGACCGTTTTTCTGACCATGACAGAATGTTTTGGTATGAGGACGGAGTGTACAAGCCTATCACCGACAGCATATTGCAGGGCTATATAAAAGGCTATATCACAGCTTTTGACCTTGCTATCCTGAAAATGCGTGACGTTCTGGAAGTCATGAAAGACCTGAAAACAGATATGACATTTGTGAGTGAAAATAAGCTCAACGCTGATGAGGATATCATCAATTTCAGGAACGGTCTGTACAGTATTTCGGACAACACGCTAAGACCCCATACACCCGACGTATACAGCACTATTCAGATACCATGCAATTATGTTCCTGACGGTGACCGCTGCCCGACCTTTACACGATATCTTTTTGAGCTGGTGGGTGATGATGCAGACAAGGCAAATCTGCTGCTTGAATATATGGCGGCTTGTATTTCCAATATAAAGGGATATCGCATGAAAAAGGCGCTGTTCATGTACGGCAAAGGCAACACCGGCAAAAGTCAGGCAAAGGCACTGACGGAGATGCTTCTGGGGGACGAAAACTGTGCGGCCGGTGATCTGGCAGACCTTGAAGAACGCTTCGGAACAAGTTCACTCTATCAGAAGCGGCTTTATGGTTCGGGCGATATGTCCTTCGTGGGAGTAAAGGAGCTGAAAATATTCAAGAATGTTACCGGCGGTGATGACATATTGCTGGAATTCAAGGGCAAGAACTCTTTTCCTTTCAAGTATAATGGCTTGCTATGGTTCTGCACCAATGAGCTTCCAAGCTTCGGCGGCGACAGAGGCGAGTGGGTCTACGACCGCATTATCCCCCTTGAGTGCAAAAACGTTATCCCGAAAGCCCAGCAGGATAAACATTTGCTTGACAAGATGTTCGCCGAGCGTGAAGCCATCATCAGCACATACCTGATACCAGCTTTGCAAAGGCTCATCGCGGGCGGTTATAACTTCACCATACCGAATAACGTGCTGGATGATCTGGAAGCCTACAAAGACAAGAACAGCCCTGTCAGGACTTTTTATAAGGAGTGCTGCATCATGAGGAATGAGTATACTGACGATATAACTGCTGCAAAACTTTTCAAGGTTTTCAAAATGTGGTATGCCGACAACATGGGCAGGTCTTGCAGCTATTCCATGAGAGTGTTCAAAAACGAGCTAGCGGAGACACTTGGTCTTGCTAACGGTCAAGCGTTGGAGGTAAGGCGGAACAGTGGAAGATATCTGGCGATAACCATAAATTTGGAAACAAAGGAGACTTACGGCAAATATGTTTGACCCCCAAAGTGACAAAAGTGACAAAAAGTGACAAAAAGTTGTCACCGAGAAAAGCGCCTATCTACGGACTTTCAACAGCATAGTGACAGAAGTGACAACTTTTTAAACTTCTTACGCAGGGGGAGACAGAAAAAAGATAATATAATAGTAGATTGCTAGGATATATATATATCACATACCCGTAAACGTATAAAAAGAAATCAAAAAAACTGTCACTTCTGTCACTTAACGAATAAAACATCGTATTTACGGGCTTAATCGAGTGACAAAAATCTGTCACTGCTTGTCACTTTTGTCACCGAAATAACAGAAAGGACTGATACCATGTACATTCAATGTAAATCCGACAACCGACTTGACATAATACGTCTGGTCAATTCCGAGCATCTTACTGTCATTAATGTTGATGTGGAAAGGTTTGCGATAACAGCGTGCATCGTCGGACGAGAGAAAGCAGTAACTCTCGGAAAATACGACACAATCGACGACTGCAAGCTGGCCTATGATGCTCTGACCGAGACCCTGAAAACAAGCAGGAACATATTTGACATGAACGTTAAGAGAAACTGAAAGGATGATGTTTTATGTTTATACTTACAAGCTCAGACAGACTTATAAATTCAGACCGCCTGAAAGAGATATACCACATCGAGAATGTGATCTTCGCACATACGGAAGATAAAGATGAAGCTGTGCTTCTGAACTGTTGCGAAAACGAGCAGGAGTGCGAGCACGCCTTCAATGAACTTGTGAAAGCCCTTGCAGAACGCAAGGAACTTTATAGATTTGACACGAAAGGATGATATGTCATGGATAAGAAAACAAAATATGCATACCTCAGCACAATCAGGGGCTTAACGGGCAACGATGACGGACATAAGGTCTATGTTGTATCGGGTGCACCTGCAAGCGGAAAAACGACATATGTTAAGGAACACATGAAGAAAGGCGATCTGGTATTTGATCTGGACTATATCTGCGCAGCCCTGGCAGCAACTTCTCTTACTTATGAAGATCATGAGCCTGTACTTGATGTCGCCCTGGCGATCCGTGATACCGTCTATGAAATGATACAGAGCCGTGACGGCAATTGGAATAACGCCTATGTTATCACAGCTTCAAAGGATGTGGGTGAAGTAAGACGGCTTGTGCGTGATCTGGATGCTGATCATATCCACATAGACACACCACAGTGTAAGTGCATCGAGAATGCCAAAGCCGACCCGTTAAGGCAGGCAACATTAAATAGGCAGTTAGAGCTCATCAACGATTATTTTTATAACAACTAGGAGGAAACCACCATGAACGAAAATGAAAACAAAATACCCACCCTCGAAGAATATGTCGCACAGAAGGAAGCAGAACACCGTGCCGAGCGTACAGAGACCGGTGATGCTATGTTCGACGGCATCGACAAACAGCTTGAAAGACATCGCAAGGCAGCAGCAGCGTTAGAATATACAATGGCACGCGCATTTGCACAAGAGCACGAGAATAACGCTGCAAAGGAAGCGGCAGAGCTCAAAGCCAAGTACGAGCGTGATCTGAAAGAAGTGTACGAGCGCAACGGCATCAAGGAAAGTGCTGTTGAAAAAGCGATGAGGGAGCTTCTTCATGACATAAATGCTGAGCAGAAACGACAGGAAGAAACACTTAGAAAAACTTTCAGCACAATTGGAAAAGACTGATACCGCTTACACATACAACAGAAAAAATATCACAGAACGGCATGGGGGGGAGTACCCCCCTGCTGGGGGTGAATGAGCTTCACACCGCGCACTCCTCAAATATCTCGGAGGGCAAAAGGGATAAATACGATATATCAAAGGAAATGGAGAAGACTATGGATGTTATATGCGAGATATGCGGCAGGACATTTGAAGCCAAGACCACACGGGCGCGGTACTGCCCGAGATGTCAGAAGATATCGGCAAAGATAACGAGAGCAAAGTGGGAAGAAAAGACAGGATTCAAAGCAAAGCGGAACGCCAAGAGGAACGCTGACCGAGCAGCCGAAAGAGCAAGGCAAGCCGAACAGCTCACCCGACAACAGAACGAGAAAGTGCAGGAACGTGAACAGCGGTCATCAGACTATGAACACCAGCGCCGCCAAACTCTGACCATGAAAGCCGAAACGGGTGATACGTTCGCTATGATGCACCTTGCACTCATGGACGGAGATATGCTGAACTATTGGCGGTACAGGTCTATGCTCATTCAGGCAGAGGATGAAAAGTTTGGTCATGTAAGCAATAACACTGTGGGCGGGATATCGGCATCAGACCCGAGCTTTGCAGAACTTGTGATGTATGATATGCTTAACGAAAGCGAGGTAAAAAACAATGGATGATATTATCGAGGTCATAAAAAAGGAATTCAAGGAGATATGCAAGGCGGATGAACAGCTTGAAAATATCCGTGAAAAGATAGGGGCAGGCACTGCCGACTTCAAGGATATATCCGTATATGCGCGGCGGCTGGGTGAACTGACAAGGCAGGTCATCGAGCAGAACTATCCCGGATATGAACCTCAGAGCGAGGAACTAAGAGAATTTGCCGAGAACATCATCGCTGATATACTCAAAGGCAATTACGAGGATGTATATAAAAAAGATGCAGCGGCTCAGATCATAGCAGATGTAAAAACAGGCATCGGATTAAAGGCAATAAAGCCCGAATTCCCGAAAGAGAGGGTAAAAACTGTTATAGCTGCGGTGATAGCAGCCAAGACTGCC
>CADBTD010000022.1 GCA_902797535.1 uncultured Ruminococcus sp.
GTCTCTTACTGTAGGCGAGCCGCCTCTCTGAACGTGACCGAGAACAGTAGTTCTTGCTTCGATACCTGTCATTTCCTGAAGTGTTCTTGCTATAACATCAGTCTGACCTACACCCTCGGCAACGACTATTATGAAGTGATGCTTGCCGTCCTTTTCGCTCTTGGTCTTTATCATCTTAGCTGCTATGGCATCAAGATCGTAAGGTCTTTCAAGAGTTATGCAAGCTTCAGCGCCGACAGCGATAGCAACGTTTATAGCTATATAGCCGGCCTTTCTGCCCATTACCTCAACAACAGAGCAGCGGTCATGGGACTGAGTAGTATCTCTGAGCTTATCTATCATTTCGATACAGGTGTTCATTGCTGTATCATAGCCTATGGTATATTCTGTACACTGGATATCATTATCAATAGTTCCGGGGATGCCCACACAGGGAATGCCTACGCTTGAAAGGTCACCTGCACCTCTGAACGAACCGTCGCCGCCGATAACTACAAGACCTTCAAGTCCGAGTTCTTCACATACAGCCTTACCCTTAAGTACGCCGTCCATATTACGGAATTCAGGACACCTTGCGGTATAAAGACAAGTGCCGCCTCTCTGGATGATACCTGAAACTGTTCTTGCGCTCATCTCAACGATCTCTTTATTCAGAAGACCAACGTAACCTCTCTGGATACCGAGGACCTCCATGCCCTTTGAAAGAGCTGCACGAGTAACGGCTCTGACTGCCGCATTCATACCGGGAGCGTCGCCGCCGCTTGTAAGTACACCAATTTTCTTTGCCATATCAGTTCCCTCCGGAATAATTCTGCTGTGAGGATCTTTCTTCATCCATACAGCCATTTTAATAATTTGCATTCATATAAATATGATATCACATTACCCCTCTGCTGTCAAGCATTTTAACACTTTTTTTATCAATTAAATCAAAAGAAAATAAACATTGTATTCATTTTTGATATAAACAAAAAGAATTTGAAATAATCCTGCAAAAACGCGGTATAATGCATGAAAAGCACAGGATCGCTCCCATGCTTTTCATAGTTTTTATCAGAATATTTTTAATAGCCGTAAGGGTCAGCCTGAGTGTCTGTGGTGGTTTCGGTATACTCACTGTTATCCCATAAATATTCTTCGGGCTGCGAGCTTTCCTCCTCGCTCGAGCTTTCGGGGATACCTGTCGAGATATACACTGTAAGGACATCACCATTCTGTATATTTATGAAATATCCGGGTTCAAGACTGGTACCGATAACCTTGCCGACAGGAACGGTATAGGACTCCATTTCCTGTGTAACATAGATTATGCTCAGATCAGTAAGTATATTAAGATACTGACGCTTTGTCATACCATCAAACTCAGGTACCTGAACAGTCGGAGGTCCTAAGCATACTCTCAAAGTCAGCTTATTCATTCTCGAAGGGTCATATTCAGTGCCTGCGGGAATGCTCTGCTCTGAGATTATTCCCTTTTCATCTGTCTCTGAGTAATATGTCTTAGTCCTTATGGTAAAGCTGTTGCCAAGTTCTCTTTCGATAGTACCCAGACGCTGTCCTATAAGGTTAGGCATTATAGCACCTGTACCGTATGGAGACTCTTCCTTGCTCTCTTCGGGAGCAGCAGTAGCTGTGGTAGTATTCATGATGAGTATCTCACTATCATCATCACCCTCACCGCTTACTGCATTGGTAACAACGATGTTTCCTGTTTCATCTTCGTCCTCAGGGGGCTGGAACACCTGATAAAGCATAAATATACCGACTATAAGAAGCACTGCAAGAAGCACAAAGCCCACTACCGTCAGTACAAAGTTATTCTTTTTCTTGGCTACAGCCTGTCCTCCCTGTTCGGAGTAGCCGTCATCATAGCCGTATCCATAGCCGTAGTCATCATCATATTCATCACGCATACGAGGCTTTACGACAGGTATAGTCTGTGTAGCGCCCTTTACATGAGTCGATGGCTGAGGCACGTTTTCAAACAGCTCGCTTACAAGGTCGTTTATCGTTCTTATACGTTCAGTGCTGTTAACAGCCATAGCACGCATAAGAACATTTGAAACGTGTCTTGGGATATGCTGATTTATGCGGGACGCAGGTATCATAGTATCATTATGCATACGGTTATTCGCATCAGGCGGTACATAACCCGTAAGTATACGATAGATCACAGCTGCAATAGAATATACATCCGTCCATGTTCCCTGCCACTCAAGAGAGGAATACTGTTCGGGAGCGGTATAGCCCGAATAAAATTCAGGAGACAGCGCCGAACCCGATGTGCGTATTGAACTTATGGAAAAGCCCGTTATTTTCAGCTCACCGGTAGTAGTCACGATGATATTTTCAGGTGAAATACCCCTGTGGATTATACCTGCATTATGGATTATGCTCAGCGTGGTAAAAAGCGGCATGAACAGCTTTTTCACCTGGCTCCACTGAAGGTAGCCTCTGTTTGACTGTAAAAATCTTTTCAGCGACACACCCTCGATATACTCAAGTATTACATAGCAGGTATTGTTTTCCGAGAACATATCCTTAGCCGTACAGATACTTTTTAGATTTCTCATTCTGGTAAGTGTGCGGTTCATATCCTGAAACTCGGACATATAGGTCTTATATTTAGCTAAACAGTCAGCGTTGATCGCAATATTGTTGCTTTTCATTTCACGCTCACAAAGCGTATCAGGCATATACTCTCTGAGTACAGCCTTGGTTTTAGCGACCGTATCATAGCAGATATACGATGCTCCCTCTCCGTTATATGACAGCATCTTTCCGACAATATATCTGTCATTCAGCACCGTTCTTGGTGCAAGATACTGCTGGAGATGAGGGATATCGTCGGTGTAGGAGCAGTAATGACACACGCCGTTTTCATCAAGCGGATTCATACAGCCCATACATAGCCTTACATCTGTATCCAATCGAAAACCTCCCTTTCCGCACCGCCCTGCGGCACGATTGATGCAGCGTCACAGTAACAGACGCTAAATTATACTATAGCAGGATTTGACACAAAAGTCAATATCATGCACTGATTTGTAGTAGAATTGTAATTAAATACACTTTGCCGTCACATATTTTCCTGTATCAGAAGCTCAGTTGTCGAGTACTTGTATTTACCGTCCTCATCAAATGAAGCTCTTAATATAACAGCCTGTTCATCACCGTTATCCTGTTTGAAATAGTACTTATATGTATAAGTTGTGATGCCCGACTGTGAATATGATATGCTGTAAGGATCCATGTCTATCTCTTTCAGAACAGAACTCTGCTTGTCACCCTCATGGAATCTTTCAAGGCTTACCAGTCCGTCAGCCTTTACGCCTCTGATATCCTTTTTCAAAAGTGAAAAGTCAGTATAGGTAACGTCGGTTATGAACTGCACCGAGCTCAGCTTCAGCGTAACAGCCCATGCAGGATATTTGACACCCTGTACCGTCACGTGTTTATCGCTTTCGGTGATGCAGTCAAACTTAACTGCGGTATTGACACCATTATATGCGGAATTATCGCCATAATAACGATCACCCGAATCATTCAGTGTTGCGACACCTTTGCCGATAAATTCGCTGGCATTCTGTGCATAACGCTCACCTTTGCCGCTTCTTATCGAAAGAACTACGATGACCGCAAGGACAATGATCAGCACCGCAGCTGTAACCGCAGCTGCCATCTTGATCTTTTTAAGCAGAGGACTTGCTTCTGTATCGTCAGTAAGCTTAGGCAGATCGGACGCAGGATCTGTTTTCTGCTTATCCATTTTTTCGCCCGAAAAGATCTTTTTCTTCTCTTTCGTCTTTTTTTCAGACTTATCCTTACCGCCGAACAGCTTTTTCTTTTCCGGTTCGGTGCGAGTCTTTAACAAAGTCCCGCAATATATACAATTATAGTCCTCGGATGAAACAGACTTTCCGCACTTGGGACAATCCATAAAAACACCTCCGTACAGGCAGCAGATCAGGCTCTGTATAAAATTATATCATAACTGCCCTTATGTGTCAAATCAGATAGTCATCTGGTCAGGATCGGGCAGATCCTTGGCTGCAGAACCGGATGATGGAATAGTCTTACAGCAGAACTTTTTAAGGCCTTCGGCTGTTTCAGCTGAAACAACTTCAGCACTTACAAGCTGCGCCTTGCCTTTAAGCGACATGACGGAAACGCCTATCGTTGATTTAGTAGTCTTAGGCAGCAGCAATGCTGTATCAAATATAAGCGCACGATTATTTGACGAGCGAAGCATTATAAGCTCATTATCCTTGATATGGATCGCCGCAACCAGCTTGTCCTTAAGACTGAGAGCGCCTGTCAGCTTTTTGCGGTTCGTCTTGGTCTCATAGGCATTCAGCGGAACTTTAGCTACTTTGCCGCCTGCGTATACAAATATCATGAAGCCCGAATAATCGGTAGTATTTACCATAGCAGCAGGTACTTCGCCCTCATCAAATGAAAGCTTGGCAGGTATAAAATCGCCCATAGCGCTTGCCTTGGTCTCTGTAAAGGCAGATACCTTAGTCTTGTAGCAGTTTGCACCTGTTGTAAAGAACAGCAGATCCGACTTGTTGGTAGTTTCTATCTCCTGTGCCATGAAGTCGCCCTCTTTGAATTTGTGTTCGCTTGCCATTCTCAGGCTGTTGGGCAGTATCTTCTTGAAATATCCGCTGTCTGTCATAAATATGGTGCATGGGAAGTCGGGAATGTCCTCTTCCTCGTCAGCCTCAGCTATATCAGATGCATAGAAGAACTGGGTCTTTCTCGGCTGCCCGTATTTTTTAACGATATCCTTGAGTTCCTTTGAGATGACTGACTTTATTTTTCTGTCGCTTCCTGCTATCTCTTCAAGGGCAGCTATCTCTTCTCTGAGATCATCAACATCCTTGGTGCGTTTCAGGATATACTCACGGTTGAGATGTCTGAGTTTTATCTCGGCAACATATTCAGCCTGTATCTCATCGATCCCGAACCCTATCATAAGGTTCGGAACAACCTCGGCTTCCTCTTCTGTCTCACGAACTATCTTGACAGCCTTGTCTATATCAAGGAGTATCTTTTTGAGACCCTCGAGCAGATGAAGTCTTTCCTTCTTCTTTTTGATGTCAAAATTTGTTCTGCGCCGAACGCAGTCAACACGGAATTTTATCCATTCGTCCAAAATTTCGTACACACCCATGACCTTCGGGTAGCCATGTACAAGTATGTTAAAGTTGCAGGAATAAGCATCCTGTAAAGGTGTCAGTCTGAAAAGCTTCTGCATCACCTTTTCGGGATCTGTATTCTTCTTAAGATCTATTGTGATCGTCAGACCGCTTAGGTCTGTATCATCACGGACATAGCTGACCTCTCTCAGCTTGCCTGCCTTGACCTGTGCTATTATCTTTTCTATGATAGCCTCAACGGTGGTGGTCGCAGGGATCTCGGTAACTATAATGGAATTCTGTTTTTTATCATACTCATATTTCGCCCTGAGTTTTATAGAGCCTCTGCCGGTGCGGTACACTTCGTTAAGGGTATCCTCATCATACAGCATAAGACCGCCGCCCGAAAAGTCAGGACCTTTAAGTGTATCAAGCGCATTATGATCGGGGTCTTTCATGAGTGCTATGGTAGTTTCGCATATCTCCGCAAGATTAAAAGAGCAAACAGATGATGCCATAGATACGCCTATACCTACATTTGCATTTACAAGTATAGACGGAAATGCCGCAGGAAGAAGTGTAGGTTCAAGCATTTCATTGTCATAGTTAGGTACAAAATCGACCGTATCCTTATCGATATCATTGAAAAGCTCGGCACAAATGGGAGCAAGCTTAGCCTCGGTGTATCTCGAAGCCGCAAATGACATATCTCTTGAATATGCTTTACCAAAGTTGCCCTTACTGTCAACATAGGGGTGGAGCAGGGTCTCATTGCCTCTTGCAAGTCTTACCATAGTTTCGTATATTGCCTGGTCGCCGTGAGGATTCAGCTTCATAGTCTGTCCGACAATATTTGCAGACTTTGTCCTTGCACCGTTGAGCAGACCCATTTTGTACATAGTATAGAGTATCTTTCTGTGCGAGGGCTTGAAGCCGTCTATCTCGGGGAATGCTCTTGAAACTATAACGCTCATGGCATAGGGCATATAGTTCTTTTCAAGTGTATCTGTGATAGATTCTTCGACAACAGTTCCCGCACCTGCGATATACGCATCAGGGAGCTTTGTCTTGTCTATCGTTTTTTCCTTTTTACTTGTTTTTTTAGGCATTTCTTACCTTCCTTATCAATATATGTCAGAATATTTTTACCATCGCTGCCGCAGTTATAAGAATCACCGCTGCCGCATATGATATGATAACTTTTTTTCTGTATTTTTTCAGCCTTGATATGCGCTCGTCATTCGTTTCGCTGTTATCGGCGGTAAATCCCTGAAAAAGCCTTACTGTTGTCACTATAGAATAAACTATAGCTGCCGATGCCCCGACAAGCATAACAAGTATAATGATCTTTTCAAACATAACTTATTTACCTTTATAGGTCACATACCATTTGCGGTATGCCTCTTTATATGTACGGCATCTTCTGCCAAGCCATCCCGAGCCGTTTTCCCATTCACGCCGAAAGTCCTCTTCCGTCATATAAATAGCATAATCGGAAATATTATAGCTGCAGAATAATTTCTTGTAAAGGCCTCCGTCAAGTTTTATATCCGTTCTTCTGACGGTTCTTGAAGCGATGGTCTTGCCTTTTCTGTGATGTGGGGTAAGCCTGCTGTCGTGATCCTTTACGACAGCTGTTTTTTTATAGCTTCTGCTCATAA
Source organism: uncultured Ruminococcus sp. (assembly GCA_902797535.1). GTDB lineage: Bacteria > Bacillota > Clostridia > Oscillospirales > Ruminococcaceae > YE71. Next base: position 6,806 of record CADBTD010000022.1, read on the forward strand.
TACCGTACCTCCGCACAAAGCAGTCTGTTGTCAGCTTATGTCAGCCATTTCAAGATAGTCATGACCGAATTCGCTTATGTGTTCTTTTCTTGCCTGAAGGTTATCACCCAGCAGCATATCGAACATTTCTGCGGTAGCATCGGCATCTGTGGGGTTTACCTTTATGAGTCTGCGGGTAGAAGGATTCATGGTGGTAAGGCTCATCATCTCCGCCTCGTTCTCACCAAGTCCTTTTGATCGCTGAAGTGTATACTTCTTATTTCCTATCATCTTGAGTATATCAGTCTTTTCATTCTCATCATAAGCAAAGTATGTCTTGCCGTCACCGCCTTTTTCATTGACAGTTATCTCAAACAGAGGAGATTCGGCTATATAAACATACCCCTCATTGATAAGAGTGGGACAAAGTCTGTATATCATTGTCAGCACAAGAGTTCTGATCTGGAAACCGTCATAATCGGCATCGGTGCAGATTATGATCTTATTCCAGCGAAGACCGTTTATATTGAAATTGGAAAGTTCTTTATTTGATTTTGTCTGTACCTCAACACCGCATCCGAGTACCTTTATAAGGTCTGTGATTATCTCGCTCTTGAATATGCGGGCATAGTCTGCTTTAAGGCAGTTGAGTATCTTACCTCTTATCGGTATAACAGCCTGAAATTCTGCGTCACGAGCCATTTTTACAGAACCGAGAGCCGAATCGCCCTCCACGATGTACAGCTCGCGGATAGATACGTCCTTGCTGCGGCAGTCATTGAATTTCTGCACCTGATTTGCAAGATCAATCTTCTGAGTAAGGGTGTTTTTTATATTAAGCCTGCTGACCTCAGCCTTTTCACGGCTGCGCTTATTTATCAGCACCTGCTCGCATATCTTTGCAGCTTCATCCGGTTTCTCTATGAAGTAGACCTCAAGCTGTTCACGCAGAAACTCATTCATGCAGTCCTTGATGAATTTATTTGTGATAGCCTTCTTAGTCTGGTTCGCATAGCTGGTGACCGTTGAAAAGCTTGATGATACCAGCACCAGGCATTCGCTTATATCGGCAAATGTTATAGGCTTCTCATTTTTTGTATATTTATTATTGTCTTTTATCCACTTGTTTATCATGTAAGTGAAAGAGAGCTTTACCGCATCATCCGGTGAACCGCCGTGCTCAAGAAAGCTGGAATTGTGGAAGTATTCGATAAGCTGAGCGTAATTTGAGAATACAAAGGACACGCCGAGCTTTACCTTGTAGTCATCCTTGTCAGCACGGTCTCTTCCTATTCTTTCGCCCGAGAACGACTGAACAGATGTAAGCGCTTTATCACCTACTATCTCTGTAACGTAATCAGAGATTCCGTTTTTATATATAAAGCTCTGCTCATCAAACTTTCCGTCCTCATTCTGGGTACGCAGTATAAACTCGACATTGGGGTTTACAACAGCCTGCTTTTTAAGCATATCGGCGAAGTATTCCGTTTCTATCCTTATCTCGGTAAAAACTTCAAGGTCGGGCTTCCAGCGCTGTACCGTACCTGTTCGTCTGCCCTTATATTCCTTCTTTGAAAGTCCGCCTACATTTTCGCCTTTTTCAAAGTGAAGACCATACTCAAATCCGTCGCGGTAAACGGTGACATCCATATACTCGCTTGCATACTGTGTAGCGCAGGCACCCAGTCCGTTAAGACCGAGCGAGAATTCATAGCTGCTGTCATCGTTATTATGGTATTTGCCGCCGGCATAAAGCTCACAGTAGACCAGCTCCCAGTTATAACGCTGCTGAGCCTGATTGTAATCAACAGGGCAGCCTCTTCCGAAGTCTTCTACCTGAAAACTGCCGTCAGCAAATTTAGTCAGGATTATCTTGCTTCCGTGACCGCTTCTTGCTTCATCTATCGAGTTTGAAAGGATCTCAAAGACCGAATGCTTACAGCCTTCAAGACCGTCCGAACCGAATATTACAGAAGGACGTTTTCTTACACGGTCTGCGCCTTCGAGCAGTTCTATCGATTCGTTATCATATTCCTGTTTTTTCTTAGCCATTAATATTCACGTTTCCTTTTCATTTTAATGGTTGTTTTCTTGTTTGGAAAATCACATACTTAGTTATTATAGCACAAAAAAGCGCTCTTGTCATTATTTTTTTGAAAATTTTTATGTTTAAGCCTAATTTAGCATCTCAAAAGCACAGTATTTCGTTAAAATCGTAAAAAGCATACCGAATGATACAGCTTTTTTTCATGTGATATCTGACAAAAGAAAAATGTCCGCATCTGTTTTCACAGCATACGGACACCTTGTTATTTCATAAAAAATGGATGATCATTTCTTCATAAGACCTGCACCTGCATTCCATGCCTGCCCTACCTTTTCTCCCACAGAATAATAACCGCTTCTGTACTGATCAAAGATGAGTGCATTTACCTTTTCGGGAACTATCTTATCCTTATCCCCTACTATGCTCTCCTCTGCACTTACATTTACTATTTTGCCGACGATCGCGTGCATATTGGGAGTGTTTATCTCCTCTGCAAGCTCGCACTCGATAGCTACGGGATATTCCGTGATTATCGGAGCATTGACAAACTCGCTTTTTACTGCGTGGCAGCCGCTTTTTTCAAATTTATCAGGCATTTTGTTGCCTGTTGCGATACCAAAGAAATCAGCAGTTTCCATATTAGGCACATCAGCAATACTGACTGTGAACACCTTAGTTTCCATGATGTTCTTGGTAGTCTTGTGATCTGCATCTATGAACAGCGCTATCTTATCCATATCACAGATCTGTGCCCATGCCGCATTCATAGCGCATATATTTCCGTCGGCACCGTAAGCTGCAACTATCACCACAGGCATCGGGAAAAGTGCAGGCTGCACTCCTAAATTCTTTCTCATGTCAAAAACCTCCGTTATCATTATTTGTATAAGACGGTATGCATCTTATCACAATAAAATAATTATACCATATATATCCACTATAAGTCAAGCAGATGAAAAATACCGACAGAAATGCCTATCATTTACAAATATCAGATTTTTCACTTTCACGTTATCTGCACAAAATATTACGGGGATAAAAAATGCGCAGAAATGCGTGACATTTCTGTGATATATGCTTAGAACAAAGCACTTGTCAGACAAAGAAAATATTACTTTTGACGTAACATAAGGCATTTTTCGTATATATGTCATCGCCATAAAACACAATTTAATTTTTTGGCTTTTCTGAATTTTTGTCTGAATATACAAAATTTATTTTTTTTGCGGAAAAAGGCGTGTTTTCGTTTGACAAAATGCGTAAAATAGTATATAATAAACTCATAGATGTTTATTAATTAATTGTTAAGACTGATTGATAGGAGTCTTGACCGCAATTCATTTCTGGAGGAATTTATATGAAAAAGTCAGAGCTTTTAGCTGCAATCGCTGAAAAGGGCGGAATCACCAAGAAGGAAGCAGAAGCAGTTCTCAAGCTGTTCACAGACACTGTTACCGATGCTCTTGCAAAGGGCGAAAAGGTTTCCGTATCGGGATTCGGTATCTTCAACGTTACTGAGCGTGCTGCAAGAGATACTATAAACCCCAACACTAAAAAGCTGTCGCACATTCCGGCAAGAAAGGCTCCCGTATTCAAGGCATCCAAGGCTTTGAAGGAAGCTGTAGATCATAAATAATGAAATAGGAGGAAATCATTATGGCAACAAAGACTACCGCAGCAGCTGCTGCAGAAGAAGTCAAGACAGAGGCTGCTAAGGCACCTGCTAAAAAGGCTGCTGCAAAAAAGACTGCTGCTGCTAAGAAGCCCGCAGCTAAAAAGGCTGCTGCAAAGAAGCCCGCAGCTAAGAAGGCTGCTGCTCCCGCAAAGGCTGAAGTCATCAAGGTACAGTTCGGCGGCAACGAGTACGACACAGCTGCTATCGTAGAGGCTGTTAAGGCTGCTTACAAGGCTGAGAACAAGAGTGCTATCAAGACACTTAGCGTTTACATCAAGCCTGAAGAGAATGCTGCTTACTATGTTGTTAATGACAAGGTAAACGGTAAGGTAGACATCTGATTTCTGTTTAATGATCTATATGCCCTGCATCATAAGTGCGGGGCATTTTTTCACATTACTCATCTTTTCCGCATATAATTATACAAAAACATATGATGTGAAGGAAGGGATGTGGTGAGACCATGAAACATCTTATCGGCATGACCTCAATAACCTATGCGGTCAAAGCTCAGAAACTTCTTAGATCAAACGGGATAAACGTGAAGATAGTCCCAACGCCAAAAAACACAGGCAGCGGCTGCGGTTATTCGCTGGAAACTGATTCAGACCCCTATACTGTTACCAAAATGCTTATAAAAAACGGCATAAAATTCAAAGAAGTCTATAAATAGACAAATATTTCCATATATTCATAAGCCATTAACACTTGACTTTTCATCTGTGATATGTTATCATGAAATTAATAAGATATATTTGCTTATTTACTATCCGTATCTGATGCAAGTACTGCAGAAAAAAAGCTGTAAAAGGAGGGAGCTGTATATGGATATAACACCGTTCAAATGCATAGCAGAATCAAGCGGACGGGAAACATTTATTACCGACGGCTCTTTCAACCTGTTATGGACCAACAGTGACCGTCAGATATTACAGATATTGCAGGGGTCTGACCTGAACAGCATAAAGAAACCCATCAGAAAAGAGATATGCCTGAAATGCTCTGACGGAAGAGCATTGAAGTTGACTCCTGTAATAAACAACAATAAAGCAGAGCTGTATATCTTTGAGCTTTACGATGCAAACGAACTTCTGTCAATGCTTATGGCCACACCTGTGCTCGAAAAATACAGAAACAAGTTCAAGATGATGAGAGATACTATAGGAAAATATCTTGACAGTGCAGCTGAATCTATACAGGCAATGGATACAGAAGACATCGACAGTATACGGGCAATATCCGCAAACAGACTTGCTTTTCTCAACACTCTTGCCGACGAAAGCGAAAAACGATCAAGCGACATCGGAATATATCTGAAAAAAACCGTACTCGGATACATCGGACGTCTTGCAGAGAGATCCGGACAGTTTGATTTTGACACAGAGATCTCCACAGGGCTGTATTCCACAGTAGCGCTCAGTTCACTGGAATATGCAGTGATCAATATGTTCACAAATGCTTTTTTACATTCTGTTCCCGAAAAGAAAAAACAGATCTGTATAAGAGCTTATAAAAAAGACAGTATGATAGTCATAGAGACCGAAGATAACGGAACAGATGCCGATCTGAAAAAGATCGAGACATACCGAAGCATAAGCAGTCCAGATATTCCCGACAACGAGAATGAGTGCATCGGAATATCTTTGCTCGAGATGTTTGCCGTAAAACACGGAGGAAGCCTTGAATTTGAGCTTAATGAAACAGGCGGTCTTATTACAAGGATACTTCTTCCATGCACCGAATACAGTGATGTATTCGATCTCGGCGCACCTTGTGATAATTATCTTGCTAAATCACTGTGCTTTGATATCCTGAAAAATATTTTCAACACGATAGATCCTTCGGATTTCCGAGAATTATCCGAAGCTTCTTCATACCTTATATAGCATAACAGGCAGATACCTCTTTTACCGAAGTATCTGCCTTAATTATTTCTATGCACAAAAAAACCGTACCAATAAGGTACGGTCAAAAGCTGATACCCGGATTCGAACCGGGGACCTCATCCTTACCAAGGATGTGCTCTACCTACTGAGCCATATCAGCATCAATGTTGAACTCTATCATTGAGCTCCCCAACTGACAATAAATATTATACACTAAAATCACTTCTCTGTCAATAGCTTTTGCAAAAAAAGTTGTAAATTAAGCGTGAACACGCAGACTGAGCAAAAAAAATAAAAAACTGTGGCATTAACGGGTATTAAGGAATATTATGTAACATAAGAAAGAAAAAAACAAACAACAGGAGGACTTCTATGGAAGATATGACACCGACATTCTTTATGGAAATGTCAGCAGAAGCACAGACTCCCCAGTGTCCTGCCACGAAAAGCAGACTGCCTGAGGATATGCCGATAGCAATGGCCTATGTTCCCGTACAGTTCTGGGAAAAGACCTATGACCCGCTGACAGGTCTTTCGAGAGGAACGATATTCCCTGCTCTCGATAAACCGTTTATTGGAGAGGAGGCCGTGAATGATGCACGAAAGTGAAAAGCAGAAGCTGCTAAGAAAACTGCAGGCGGCGCGTTTTGCGGTACATGACGCATCGCTGTATCTCGACAGTCACCCCACCTGTCAGGAGGGTCTGAAATATTTCCGTGAAAAGCGTGAAGACTGCGAAAAGCTGACTAAAAAGTACGAGGAGACATACGGACCTCTCACAGCCTCGGCAAGCTGTGCGGAAGAGTACTGGGACTGGGTATGCACGGCATTTCCGTGGGAAAGGGGTGAAAGCTGAATGTGGCAGTATGAAAAGACTTTACAGTATCCCGTGAACATCAAGAACCCGAATCCCGCCCTTGCAAAGGTCATAATTTCGCAGCTCGGCGGTCCGGACGGCGAAGTAGGCGCCGCCATGAGATACCTCAGCCAGAGATATTCGGCACCGTGCCGTGAGGTACAGGGTATACTGACAGATATCGGCACCGAAGAATTGGCGCATATCGAAATGGTATCAGCCATACTCTATCAGCTGACAAGGAACCTTTCCATGAAAGAGATACAGGAGTCGGGTTTTGACACCTACTTTGTTGACCACACCACAGGTATCTATCCTCAGGCGGCGTCGGGTATGCCTTTTTCGGCATCTACGATACAGTCTACCGGCGACCCGCTTGCCGACCTGCATGAAGACCTTGCAGCCGAGCAAAAGGCGCGTCTGACCTATGACAATATACTTCGTCTTGTTGATGACCCCGATGTACGCGACCCGATAAAGTTCCTGCGTGAGCGTGAGATAGTTCATTTTCAGCGATTCGGCGAGGGTCTGAGAAAGGTCCAGGATATGCTTGATTCAAAGAACTTCTACGCATTCAATCCCGCTTTTGATAAGCCTAAAAAGAAATAGGACTAAAATAACAGCTTTGCCCGAAACGATCATTCCGACCGCTTCGGGCATTGTGCTGTTATCTGTTCCTTCAGTATTTATCCCAGTGTATACGTTCTTTGATATTGATCTCTTTCTGCTTAACAGGCGCTATACCGCTTTCGGGTCTGCCTATGCCGATAAAGCAGGGCATAAGATAGTCACTTGGGAAACCAAGGACATCTCTTGCATATTCTGCCTCATTTCCGAGAGGTATCCGCAGATTGCAGCCGTATCCTTCAGCTGCGGCAGAAAGGAATATGTTCTCAATGCTGCACCATATCGATGCAAAGCCGTTGAGATGAGATATATTTTCGGGATGAAGTATATCTGTTTTCTGTTTGATAAGCGGTATGATGACTGCTGACGCATCAAAAAGCATCCTGTATTGCTTAGGTACAGCATTTCTGTAGCATTCCTGCTGTACGCTGTCGTTCAGACCCCAGTCCTTGATAAGAGCTTCCATATCTTCCTCGGAGATCCCCTTTGGGATGATATCCAGCAGCTTTGCAGTTATCGTTTTGTCCCTGATGATCATAAAATGCCAGTCCCTCATATGGTCATTAGTAGGTGCTTTGAATGCTGCGTCTATGATCTTTTCAAGTATCTCTTCGGGAATGATCTCATCCTTGAACTCGCGGACAGTTCTTCTGCTGTTTATCACATCAAAAAACTCCATGACACGATTCTCCTTCATATAAAAAAGCCATAGAACCCGGAGAATGAACAGAATACTATGGCTTTTTGATCCTTATGCGCTCGCCTTTGCTGCGGCATTGATTTTTCACTTATCTTTTGGTGATAATATCGATATATCCGAGGATTATCTTTACACAGGTGTCATAGTCAAGGCGGCTTGTATCAAGGCAGATGTTGTAATTGCGTGCATCCGTCCATTCCCTGCCCGTGTAATGCTTGTAGTATTCACTGCGGGTCTTGTCGGTCTTTTCTATGAGTTTCTTTGCGTCTTTTTCTTCACCGCCGTATGCTTCGATAACGTTGTGTACAGCTGTTTGCTCATCACAGTAAATAAACAGCTTTATCACATCATCCTTGTCACGAAGAATATAGTCTGCACATCTTCCGACTATTACAGCAGGCTCTTTTTCGGCAAGCTCACGGATTATCTTTGCCTGAAAATTGAAAAGATTGCGGTCTGATGTGAATTCCTTGCTTGAAGGGTCAATGATACCGCCCTTGTAAACACCCTCACGCTTTATGAACGAGGTCTTTATCTTTTCATCGACACGCCCGAAAAACGCCTCATTGATGCCGCTTTCCTCACTGGCAAGCTTTATAAGATCCTTGTCATAATACTTTATGCCGAGTGCTTCAGACAGCATTTTTCCGACAGTTCTGCCTCCGCTGCCCATTCCTCTTGCGATAGTTATTATCTGTGCCATAGCAAACCCTCCTGTTATTCTCCGAGATATGCCTTTTTGACCTGTTCATCATTGATAAGGTCCGAAGCCTTGCCCGAAAGGGTTATCTTTCCCGTTTCAAGAACATATGCACGGTCGGATATTGAAAGAGCCTTTTTTGCATTCTGCTCAACGAGGAGCACCGTCGTGCCGTCCTTGCGTATAGATGTGATTATATCAAATATCTCGCTTACAAGTATTGGCGAAAGTCCCATAGAGGGCTCATCCATCACGATTATCTTTGGACGTGACATAAGCGCTCTGCCCATAGCGAGCATCTGCTGTTCACCGCCCGAAAGAGTGCCTGCTATCTGGCTCTTTCTTTCGGCAAGGCGCGGAAAACGCTTATATACCATTTCCATATCCTCAGCTATGCCGTCCTTGTCATTTCTGGTGAAAGCACCGAGCTTCAGATTGTCAAGCACAGTCAGCTGCTGGAATATTCGCCTACCCTCGGGCACGTGTGCTATACCCATTTTTACTATCTTATGGGCGGGTGTCTTAGTAAGTTCAACACCGTTGAATCTCACCGAACCCGACTTTGCGGGGAGTATCCCCGTAAGGGTGTGCAGAGTAGTGGTCTTTCCTGCGCCGTTAGCGCCTATAAGAGCTATTACCTCACCCTCGTTTACCTCAAAGGATATTCCCTTGAGTGCCTTTATCATGCCGTAATTGACACAAAGGTCTTTTATCTCTAACATTGCCATGATATCTCCCCCCTTATTCTCCGAGATATGCTGTAATGACCTCGGGGTCGGAAAGTACCTCTGCGGTCTTTCCCTGACGAAGCAGCTGACCGAAGTTCAGCACCGACAGTCTTTCGCATATGCCCGATACAAGGCTCATATCATGCTCGATGAGAAGCACTGTCATGTCAAAGTCATCTCTTACCTGTCTTATTGTGTTCATAAGCTCGGCAGTTTCATTCGGGTTCATACCCGCCGCAGGCTCATCGAGCAGCAGCAGCTTAGGCTCTGTAGCAAGGGCACGGGCTATCTCGAGCTTTCTCTGCTTGCCGTAAGGAAGACCCGATGCAGGCAGTTCGGCTTCCTTGTCAAGGTCAAAAACCTTGAGAAGCTCCATAGCCTTTTCGTTCATTTCCTTTTCCACCTTGAAATACTTAGGCAGACGGAAAATTCCGGTGGCAGCGGAATATCTGTAATTGTTCGAAAGACCTGCCTTAACGTTATCGATAACGCTCAGATTTGAGAAAAGGCGTATATTCTGGAAAGTACGGGCTATACCCGCTTTATTAATTTCAATGGTGCTTTTACCGGTAAGATTAACGCCGTCAAGAGTTATTGTACCGTCTGTAGGCTTATAAACGCCTGTCAGCAGATTAAATATAGTGGTCTTTCCTGCGCCGTTAGGTCCTATAAGGCCGTAAAGTTCGCCCTTTTCTATGCTTATGGAAAATTCATCAACAGCTCTCAGACCTCCGAATGAGATACCGAGCTTTTTTACTTCAAGAAGAGCCATATCAGTTACCCTCCTTTACTGCGGTCTTGTCCTTTGAAACAATGCCCTTGAGCTTTGCAAGGTTTGCTGCAAAGAAACCTCTTATTGTTGCATTTGATGTAAATATCATCATCACGATAAGAACTATAGAATATATTAGCATACGGTAGTTGTTTATGCTACGGAGCACTTCGGGGAGATATGTCAGCACGACCGCAGCTATAACGCTGCCCCTTATGCTGCCTATACCGCCGAGCACGACAAATACAAGGATAAGTATCGAAAGGTTGTAATCGAACTTTGATGCCTGGAGTACGGCAAGGTTATGCGAGAAGAGCGATCCTGCGACACCGCCTAAGAATGCGGTAAGACCGAAGGTTATCAGCTTGTATTTTGTTATGTTGAGTCCTATCGACTCAGCAGCTATACGGTTATCTCTTATGGACATTACTGCACGGCCTGTGCGTGAATTAATGAAATTATAAAGCACGATAAGAGTCAGCATCAGAACAACAAAGCCTATCTCAAAGGTCGAATCCTTTGGAGTGCCTGAAATGCCGAGCGCACCGTTTATTATCATTTTGCCGTCAGGTTCAAGACCAAGGTCGCCCTGACTTGTCAGTGAGAAATGAAGACCCTTGCTGTCACTGCCTATAAAGAGAGCAGCAAGAACGTTCTTGATTATCTCACCGAAAGCGAGAGTTACTATTGCAAGATAGTCACCTCTCAGGCGAAGTACAGGTATACCGATAAGTATCCCGAATACAGCAGCCACAAGTCCGCCAAGCAGCATAGCTATCGGGAAACGTACCCAGGGACTTGTAATAGTATCCTTGACTGCACAGGAAAAAATAGCACTCGAATATGCACCGATGCACATAAAGCCAGCCTGTCCGAGGCTTAGCTCTCCGAGTATGCCTACTGTAAGATTTAGCGATACAGCGGCTATAGAATAGACACAGAATGGCACGAGCAGGCCCTTGAACATATTGCTTGCGCTGCCTGAGGAAACAAGTATCTCAACAAAGATAAATGCGGCAGTCACGATGGCATATGTCACAAAGCTCTTTCGTGTTGTAGGTCTGAGTTTACGCTTCACTTGATCATCGTTCCTTTCAGATAGATTATTATACCTTTTCGCTGACCTTCTTGCCAAGTATTCCTGTCGGCTTGACCATAAGCACTATGATAAGCACTGCAAACACTATAGCATCAGCAAGCTGAGGCGATATATAGGCACGTCCGAGTATCTCGATGACACCTATCAGAAGGCCGCCTATCATTGCGCCGGGTATTGAGCCTATACCACCGAATACTGCCGCTACGAAAGCCTTGATTCCGGGCATAGCGCCTGTGGTATTTGAAAGAACGGGATAAGTCGAGCAGAGCAATGCGCCTGCAACAGCCGCAAGTCCCGAACCTATAGCAAAAGTGAGTGATATGGTCCTGTTTACGTTTACACCCATAAGCTGTGCAGCGTCCTTATCTTCAGAAACTGCAAGCATTGCACGGCCGCTTTTTGTTTTGTTCACGAAAAGTGAAAGACCGACAACTATTATGACAGAAGCCACGATAGCGGCGGTAGTTTCGCTCTTTATAACGATCTGCCCGTCGAAAAGAGTGATCTTCGGAAGACTGATGACCGAAGTAAAAGTAACAGGCTTTTCACCAAATATAAGAAGAGCCATGTTCTGCAGGAAGTAGCTTACTCCTATTGCAGTTATCAGCACCGAAAGGCTTGTCGCCTGACGAAGCGGCTTATATGCTACCTTTTCGATGGTGATACCGAGAATGGTACAGGCTATCATAGCCGCTATTACCGAAAGGTAAGGATTCATATGAAGAGAAGTCATTAGAGTAAATATTACATATCCGCCCACCATGATGACATCTCCATGTGCGAAGTTCAGCATTTTTGCGATACCGTATACCAGCGTGTATCCGAGAGCGATCACCGCATAGATACTTCCGAGGCTGATACCGTTGATGAGGTTATCAAGGAAACCCATTTGAAACATCCTCCGTTTTAAGATTTATAAGTAACCAAACATTGTAATTATAACATATTTTGGCTTAAAATGCAACCTTTCCGCGAGAAAAAATGCGCTTTTGAAACAATTGCCCATATTACACACGGGTTTTTGTATCATTTCACAAGACAAAAAAACAGAGCCGACAGCTATACACACTGTCGGCTCTGACAATTATCAAATATTGATATTACTGAAGTGCGGAATAAGCGCCGTCCTTTATGACAACAGCCTTAGGATTCTTGGAAACTGCACCGTCAGCGCCCCATGTCATGCCGTTACCGGTAAGACCATCATATGAGAATCCGCCTGTGATAGCAGCCTGAAGCTTAGCGCACATATCCTCAGCGGACATATCAGCGGTGATTCCTTCCTGCTTGATGAGGTTTGCGATGATGAATACGCAGTCATAAGCATCAGCAGCGAACTGATTAGGAACTTCATTTCCGTAAGCAGCCTTGTAGTCGGTAACGAACTTCTGTGTTGCTTCATCAGCAGCATCAGCTGCAAAAGGAGTAAGAAGCATTACGCCCTCAGCGAGTGAAGTGTCGAAGTTCTCAACGGAAAGAATACCGTCAAGACCATCGCAGCCGAAGAATATCGGCTTATAGTCAGCAGAAGCAGACTGTGAGAGAATGAGCGAAGCCTCCTGATAGTATATAGGAAGGAACACAAGCTCAGCACCTGCGCTCTTAGCTGCGCTTATCTGTGCGGAGAAGTCTGTCTTTGAATCCTTGGTGAAGGACTGCTCTGTAACGACTTCAAGTCCCTTGGAAGCAGCCTCAGCCTTAAAGGTGTTGAATATACCGGAAGAGTAAGCATCAGAGCTGTCATAGATAACAGCGACCTTCTGTGCTACAGCGTTGTCAGCTATATAGTCAGCCGAAGCCTTGCCCTGGTTAGGGTCGGTAAAGCATACCTGGAAGCAGTTATCATTTGCTATAACGTCCTGTGCGGAAGCAGAAGGTGTGAGCTGGAATATGTTGTCAGCCTTGGTGAGATCCTTTACTGCGAGGCAGGAACCTGTAGTAACAGTACCCACCATTATATCCATGCCTTTATCCTTGAGAGTATTGTAAGCGTTTACTGCCTTATCAGCGGGGTCTGCTTCGTCATCCTCGAATATCATCGAAAGCTTGACATCACCGAGCATACCTGAGTCGTTTACATCCTTGACTGCAAGTTCGATAGCGTTCTTGACAGCTGTACCGTACTGTGCTGCACTGCCTGTAAGAGGACCGCTGCCGCCGATAACGATAGTGTTGTCGCCGCTGCCGCCGTTGCCCGAACCGCCGTTTGAGCCGCCGTCAGAGCTGCTGCCGCTTGTTCCGCAGGATGCGAGGCAGCTTCCTGCCATTACTGCTGCAAGAGATAATGCGAGCAATTTCTTCATCATTTTCATAAGTTACACTCCTTAATGAATTTTGATAGCCTTTTGGTATAATACAAATATACCATTTTTCAAGGGTTTTTGTCAAGGTTAAAACTGACAAAGTTTTCACACAGTGCGGCGGCAGTATATAGATATAATAAACATACACGGTTGATATATATCAAAACTCATCATGCAATGTTTGCAGGATTTGAACAGTAAAAATTCAAAAAGCGGAAGCATGGCTGCTTCCCGCCCGTCAGGTTCATATTTCTCCGTTTGTTTTCATGTCCATATATATAGTAAAGCAGTCGGAAAAATCATCCAAGAAATATTTTTTCAAAAAACTATTGACAAGAAGATATTTTTGTGGTATCATATAGGAAATAAATTTACCGCATTGAGTAATTTTATTTCCGAAACAAATAAAAACGTGACTTAAAGAAAGGAAGATCATCATGAGCAGCGAAAGACCCGAATTCGACAAGGAAGACTGGAAGAAGATGTTTTCGGAAAAGCTCGATCAGCTTATCGGCGAAGAAAGCATCAGCAAGATAGCTAACAAGATAGACATAGAGACCAAGACACTTTACAGCTATATCAAGCAGAAGGCTGTACCTACCGCACTTAATCTTGCAAAGATAGCAAGCTATTTCGGCGTTAGCGCAGATGAGCTCATAACCCCCGAGCCTTCAAAATCAAAGGAGCCGCCCGCTGAAAGCAAGTTCAGCTTCAATGAAGACTCATTCACGGCGCTTGCAGGTCTGATAAACGATCTTGACGTGAATGTTGAAAGAAGCCCCGAATCCCCCGAAAAGGTAACGCTCACCATAAATGACCGTATGCTTGCTATGGCGCTGAGCGAACTTTTCATGGCAAAGGGCTCGCCGAGATATGACGACATCGCAAAGTCGCTTTCAAAAAGTATCGGAACCATGAGACCCTTTAACGGAAATCTCACCGACTATGAAACATTCATGAGCATGATAAGGCATGAATTTATCTACGGCGGACTTGAAGACGGCGTGATGAGAACTACTGACAGCGAAGGCAACGAGGTACTTGGCATAGTGCCGGACATACATGAAAAGATAGAACGGCGCACCGCCGCATGGAACGAGCTTTCTCCCGAAGAACGTGAAAAATGGTGGCAGGTAAGATCAAAGCGCAGAAACAAATAAAAAGATCAGGCGGCGAGTCACATGACCCGCCGCCTTTTGCTGTCTGTCTTTCTCTTTTGTTTTATCAGCGTGCTGTGCTCATATCAAGACGTATCTGCGCCTCGAAATTGCCGCTTGCTTCGGATCCGTCCGCTTTTATGGTATTGATACCGAACGGAACGGACATCGTGCCGTCTATCTTGTCAAGGTCAAGTCCTCCGACGCTTGAAAGTGTGAATGAGTATACAAGGTCATTTCTGTTTGCAGGATCAGATACGTCATTATATACACATGAAAGTTCTATTTCTTTAGCGCCCATAAGACTCATTACAGGTTCAAGATCGTTGTATATTGCATCGCGTACAATTGAAGGATCATAGCTTGCGGCATTGCCCTTTTCGGTCACCTTGATAAACAGCTGGATATTGTTCTTGTTGGTAACTCCTATCCTGCCTATCTCGATCTCATAACCGTCAAAGCCTTCGGTAACTCTTCCCTTGTCGAATACTTCAAGTTCCTTGATGATCTGTTCTTCACCGTCCTGCTCGTTCTGTGCCGACTTGCCCTCTGAATCATCGGTCTTTTCATCAGCATTTTTCTGTGCGTCGTCCGGCTTCTCGTCTTCTTCAGGCAGATCGCCCTTGCTGATGTAAACGTGATACAGGCTGTCCTCGTCCGACCACTCAACACCGATCACCTTGCCCTTTTCGACTGTATCGCTGTATTCTTCCTTTTCAGCGTGCTCAAGACCATGGTCTGCGATCCACCCCTGGAAATCCAGAAGATCCCTGCCCTTGAAGCTGTCAAGAACATACTGCGTCACTTCGTTATCATAGCTGTTTTCACTAATATAGGGCACCGGACCGGACAGACTGTATCTGTAGCAGTATCTGTGTGCGCCTATGCTGTTGTCATAGAAATACTCTGCTGACTTGACCATATAGCCTTGATCGTCAAGGTCTGCCATAAAAAGATACTTGTCGCCGCTTGCAAAAGGACCGTGCAGGGCAGCTATCTCCTCATCGGTCATAGCCGCAGGATCTGCGTCACCTATATCAACGTCAAAGAACACCTCAATAGGGCGATCCACAGGTGCAGAGCCCTTGAATACAGTGCCTGAAGGTCTGGTGACGTATTTTGCGGCTACAAGGTCGTATTCGCCGCCCTCAAAATCTTTGATAGGTATCATCTCATCTCCCGTCTGAACGAATATCCCCTCTTGCACGAAGTCACAGTCAACTATCAGGTCATAGCTGTTGATATATTCCTCGAATGTCTGATAGCTTTCGGTTGCAGGTGCTGTATCGGGCTCGGCAGGTCCCGGATCTTCCACTATTACCTGCTGCTCTGCTGCTGTCGCAGGCTTTTGAGTATCGGTATCCGTGTTCATTTTGTTCAGTGCTATACCGCCTCCGCCGAGTATCATGACTGCGCACACAGCCGCAGCTATAGCGCCCTTGTTTCTTCTGATCTCATATTTTTCTTTGTTTTCTGTTCTGCTCATAGTGATATGCTCCTTTTTATGTACTATCTTTTCTGTTGTGCTGTCCGGACGATCATCACCGTTTTCCGCTGCGGCGATAACATTCTCGAATATTCTCTTTTTTGTATCGTTATAGTATTTTTCAGCCGCGTCTGAATAACGCATATCCATCGTCCTCCTTTACTTTTTCTTTCAGCTTTTTAAGCGTTCGGTACATTTTCGTCTTTACTGCGGATTCCGCGATGCCGAGCGCAGAAGCTGTTTCCTTTAATGTCATCCCTTGTCCGAAATGAAGCATAAAAATACGGAAAGCTGTCATATCGGTCTTTTCAAGGCCTGACATTATGTCCGCATATGTGGCACCCTCGGAGTTTTCAAGCTCGGCAAGGGCCGTATCATCGGGAATATCGTCATATTCGTCGATGCTGTCAAATACTATCCGTGTTTTGTAATGGTCGGCAATACTGTTCTTAGCCATTCTGAGAAGATAGTGCTTTGCATTAAGCACCGTATCGCCGTCAAGCATTTTTCGGTAGAATGTAAGGTAAACGCTTTGAATAATATCTTCGGCAGTCTCGCGAGTGTCTGCCTTTGACATGACATATCTGTAGATATAGTCATAGGTTTTATCATAGATCTTTTCAAAACGCTCTCTTACGGCGTCTTTATCCAAGCTCTGCACCTCCCCTTTAAGAGTCTTTTCTGACCCTTTCACATTAATAGACAGAAAAAAACAGTAAAAAGTTTCACTTTCAAAAAAATTTTTTCAGATAATACTTCAGCCGTAATGCTGTGAGCAGTTTTCAGCCACGGCTTATGTCCCGCCGCCTCACGGACGGGTCACATTGCCGTATTTATTATAACACATTATTTACGCAAGTGCAAATATACATTTGTGAAGTCTTTCGGGCAGGTCATGCATTTCAGACGGCAGGTCGCGTATTTTGCCATTGAAAAAAACAAAGATATATGCTATCATTATATCAGTGAGGTGATAGCCTTGAAGATCACGATAAATACCGACAGCAACCTGAATGATATAGAAATAACTATAAACTGCCCTTCGCTCACTCCCGAAACAGAACGTCTTATAGCCGCACTCAGGCTCACAGACAAGCAGATAGCCGTCACAAAAGACGAAAACAGCTATATACTTGATGTATCGGAGATAGTATACGTTGAAGCAGTTGACAGACATACTTTCGTATACACAGAAAAAGATGTATATGATACAAGGCTGAAACTGTATGAGCTTGAAGATATGCTGAGTTCATGCGGTTTCATGCGGACAGGAAAAAGCTGTCTGGTCCAGCTGAGATACATACGCTCGCTGAGGTCAGAGCTCAACAGAAAGCTTCGGCTGACTCTTGAAAACGGAGAACAGCTTATGGTATCAAGGCAGTATGCCGACGAACTGAAAAAAAGACTGGGGGTAAAATGAAATGGATAAAAAGCCTACCGTTTTGGATCTGCTCGCGCGGACATTTACCGTATTCGGGATAACAGTGCTGATACTTTGCGTGATGTGCGCTCTTTTCGGTGACCTGGCAAAGGGCTTCTCGGAAATATTCGCACTCGGCAGCAGCGGACTTTCGGTAAAGACACTGCTTGAATTCCTGCTGTCATCGGCGGTCATGAACCTGCTCTCAAGCCTGTTCATGACAGATGTCATCATACATTCGATGTCCGCTATAAAAAGGATAGCCCTGATGTTCACGTCGGGCATAATCGCCGTTATCATTTTCAGCACACTGTTCGGCTGGTTCCCTGTAAATGACCTCACATCATGGATAGCGTTCATTATATGTTTCGTGGTATGCTGTTCTGTAGGCACGCTGTTGTCTGCAATAAAACTTCGCGCCGAAAACAGGCAGCTTGCCGAGGCACTTGAAAAATTAAAGGAGAAAAACAATGATTAAGACTGTTTCTGCCATAAATATAGAAAAAGCATTCGGCGGCAAGCGCGTGCTCTGCGGTGTTAACATTGAAGCCGAAATGGGTAAGATCACAGGCCTTCTCGGACCATCGGGAGCAGGCAAGACAACACTCATAAAGATATTTACGGGACAGCTTGAAGCGGACAGCGGGATATGCCGCATCAAGGGAAAAGACATAGGCGCTCTTAAAAAGGAGGATAAACGAAGATTCGGTATAATGGCCGATGAGCTCGGAGTATATGACAGACTCAGCTGTTATGAAAATCTCAGGATATTTGCAAGACTTTACGGACTGAGCAAAGAAGATATACAGAACGCTCTGAAAAATGTAGGACTTGAAAATGACGGAAAGACCCGTGCCGACAAGCTGTCAAAAGGCATGAGATGCAGATTGAGACTTGCCCGTGCGCTGATGATACACCCCGAGATCCTGTTTCTTGATGAACCGACAAGCGGACTTGACCCGACAGCCGCAGAAAAAATACACAGACTGATACTTGATGAATGTGCAAGGGGTACAGCCGTGCTGCTCACAACGCACAACATGGCTGAAGCACAGAAGCTATGCAGCAGTGTGTCGCTTCTATGTGACGGCAGGATAGTTGAAAGCGGAGCTCCCGATGATATTTGCAGACGGCACAACAGCAGCAGAATACTCAGGATACATCTGTCAGACGGAAGAGATATAGAGCTGTCACAGAATGAAGGAGCCGCTGAAAGCGTAGCAGAGCTTATAAGGACAGGCAAAGCAGATTCGATACATACGAGCGAGCCTGACCTTGATGCGGTATTCAAGGAGCTCACAGGAAAGGAGCTTGCGATATGAAAGAGATATCTACTGTATTTTTAAAGCAGGTAAAGGATACCCTCGGCAATAAAACAGTGCTTATACAGTTCATACTGTTTCCCGTTATGGCAGTCATAATGCAAAATGCTGTGAACATTCCCGATATGCCGGATAACTTCTTTGTGAAGCTGTTTTCGGTGATGTATATCGGAATGGCACCGCTTACAGCCATGTCGGCTGTGATATCCGAGGAAAAAGAAAAAAACACCCTGCGTGCCCTGAAAATGAGCGGCGTAAGCGGCATACAGTATCTTATCGGTACAGGAACGTATGTATTTATAATGTGTATGGCAGGCACTGCAGTATTTGCGGCATCGGGCGGATTCACAGGCACAGAGCTCATAAGATATTTTTTGATCATGTCAGCGGGAACTATCGTATCTCTGATACTCGGCGGTGCTGTAGGGATAAGTTCAGCAAATCAGATGTCAGCTGCATCAGTAAGCGTGCCCGTAACCATGGTGCTTTCATTTCTTCCGATGCTTTCAAATTTCAACGAAAAGATAAAAGCTGCGGCAGATTATTTCTACCCACAGCAGATAAGCCTGCTGATAAACGGAGCAGATGCAGATATGAAATGCATTGCTGTCACAATGGCGGAAGCCCTGATAATACTTGGTTTTTTCATGATATCATACAGAAAAAGAGGCTTGGAGTAAGAGCCTCTTTTTTATGATTATATTGTACTAACAAAAAATATTAATAAACTATTGCAATTATCGGAAATATATGTTATAATATAGTTGATATTAAACCTATAAAGCGGGGTGAGGAAATGTCGGATCAGAAAAAACGTTACACTATCGGGCTTCTTGTGGCTAATATCATTGACGGCTACAGCAATCAGATAGCAAAAGGTGCCATGCGTGCTGCAAAAAGGCTTAATGCAGACCTTATAATATTTCCGGGAAAATACCTCGGTCCGGGTTCAAAATATGATTCGTTCGATATAACATATGAATATCAGTATAATGTGATGTTCGACCATGCCGCACACGCCGGACTTGATTATATCATCTGTGTCGCAGGTTCTATCGGATATATGCTGAACGATGACGAAAGAAACAGATTTCTTGAAAAATTCAGCGGCACTCCTCTGCTTTCAATAGCATTTAAAACCGACAAGTGCGACTATCTGCAGTATGACAACAAAAGCGGAATAATCGAAGCCGTTGATCTGCTTGCGGCTGAGGGCCGAAAGCATATAGGCATGATGATAGGTGAACCTAACAACAGTGAGTGCCGTGAAAGATACAGTGCTTACAGATATGCTCTTGAAAAGAACGGTCTGGAATTTCACAAAAATTACATTGTCGAAAGCGAACTTACCGAATACTGCCATAAAGAAGCAGCAGAGCTTCTGGACAACGTCCCCGAACTTGACGGCATAATATGTGCAAATGACGCTCTGGCAAAAGTAATGTATGTTCAGCTTGAAAAGAGGCACAAAAAGATCGGTACTGAAGTTGCAGTGGTGGGATTTGACGACAATCCCTATGCGGCAGAAATGACTCCTCCGCTTGCATCTGTAAGGGCAGACACGGAAACGCTCGGTGAAAGGGCTGTGGAAAGAGCTGTTAATTTCCTCGACGGCAAGCCCGAAACAGATCATGAGCTGAGATCTGAATTTGTACCGAGACAGTCATGCATCCGTGATTCGGGTTCATTCAACCTTACCGATAAGGTTTTTTCAGGTGATAAAAACAGTTTTCGATCTAATATAAGCTCTTACCTGAAAGCATTCGGCAAAGATCATGATACAGTAGAAAAGCAGACGGAGGTCATCTCTGCTATTGCAGAGCGTGTATTCGATGCCATCGAAAACAAAGGTGATGCGGTCAAAGAAACAGAAGCTCTGCTGAAAAAATACCCGAGTTCTTCTGCTGTATTCGGAAAAGAGTATAAGGGCCTGTATGAGCTTTTACTCAGCGGCAAAAAAGCACTGAGAAAAAGATATCCCGACAATATCGACACAGCCGATGATCTGTATACTTTATTAAGTGTCAGACTCAGCAGCTGCATCACAAGGTATATCGGCTCGGCAGACGACAGGATAAAAGAGAAAACACACGTTGACAATATATTTATCCGCGATACTCTCATGTTGAATGATGACATAGAGACCAGCTATGCAAAGATACTTCACAGACTGGTGAACGTTGGTGCAGATACGGGGTTCATCTATCTTTTTGACAACCCGATACAGCACAGGGGCGATACGGCATTTCCCGATAATCCCGACTGGAGATTCAAGTCATATTCTTATGGCGCAAAAACGTTTACAGTATCTGCCGATGAACAGAAAATACCTGCGCATGAGGTATACAAAAATAAGTATCTGTGTGCTGAAAGACAGCACATATTCATAGCAGCCGATCTTTTTTCTGCCGATACTCAGTACGGCATAGCGCTTCTCGAACCCAAAGACGCTGATTTTTTTGATGAGTTTGAAATGGTGACATATCAGCTGAGTCTTGCGATCAGGCAGCTTCATTCATCATTCATAGCACAGCAAAGCCTGAAACGTCAGGAAAAACTGCTTGAAGAGCTTCACAGCAGAAACCTTGCCCTTGAAGAACTTTCAAACATAGATGAACTTACAGGGATAAACAACCGCCGAGGTTTCTATATGCTGGCAGGAGAGCTGGTAAGAGAGCAGCCCGGGCAGAAGTTTATCATCGGGTACGCCGATATGGACAGACTGAAATATGTAAATGACAATTACGGTCACGAAGAAGGCGATTTCTGCATCAGGCTCGTGTCGGAATGTTTCCGTGAAGCACTTGGCGAAAA
>CADBTD010000023.1 GCA_902797535.1 uncultured Ruminococcus sp.
AGTCAGCATATTATACGCAAGTGAGCGCCAGTCGATACCATTGTTTTCAGTAGTGTTTTCATCTATAACACTGTCTATCTGCTTGACAATACCCACAGGTCCCGAAAGATCGTTTATCGAGTACTTGCCCCGAACCATATCAAACAGTGAAATATATACAAGTCTGCCATAGGTCATAGTCGAACGGAATGCTTCAGACGAAACTGTCAGCGGATTCTTTTCTATGGGTTTGACCATGAAATCTATGATCAGTGAACGTGATTCGCCGTTGCCGTCAAAATCAAAAGCAACACTCTCAAGTTCCTTTTTTTTGCCGTTACGTTTAACGGTCATATCAAATACACCGTCTTTATCATTTTTGAGCTGATACACGATATCCATTGATGTGAATATCCTCATGCCATTGACGCTTACTATTTTGTCGCCTTCTTCAAGGCCTGTCATCTGTGACTTTGCGCCATCGTAAAAGCGTGATATCGTAGTAGAAGTTATCGCATCATCCATACAGGTCACAACTGCCATAAGAACAAATCCGAGGATCAGATTCATAACGATACCTGCGATAACTATCGCTATCTTTCTTATAGGACTTTTCTTGCAGAAAGCACCCTCGTCGTTACTGTCTTTATCCTCGCCCTCCATAGCGCAGTAGCCGCCTATGGGAAAAACTCTGAGTGCATAAAGTGTATCGCCTTTTTTCTTTTTAAATATGGCAGGACCCATACCGATCGCAAATTCATTGACGCGAACTCCGTTTTTCTTTGCAACGATAAAATGACCGAACTCATGTATAACTATGATAAGTTCAAACATCACCACTGCAAGGACGATCCCAAGTATTTTTGTCATATATAGTTGCCCTTTCTGTATAAATGATAATTAATTGTTTTCTATTTTGCTTCTTGTGTACTCTCTTGCGGCAAGATCAGCATCCAGTACGGTTTTAAGACTGTCGCAGGGACGATTCTCGGTATTATTAAGAACGTCTGTAACAAGTTCGCCAATCTGCAGGAACTTGATCTTTCCGTCAAGAAATGCTCTGACTGCGACCTCATTTGCAGCATTGACAGATGCAGGAAGTATGCCTCCTGCCTTTGCCGCCTTAATGCAGGCAGAAAGACAGTCAAAAGTTTCAAGATCAGGTTTTTCAAAGGTCAGTGTGCCATAATCGGTCAAAGACAGTTCCTTCGTTGGGCATTCTATCCTTTCCGGATAAAGAAGTGCATATTGTATCGGTATCTTCATATCGGGGACACCCATCTGAGCTATAACGGAAAAATCAGCATACTGTACAGCAGAATGAACTACGCTTTGTCTGTGAACTATTATCTCTATCTGTTCGGGACTGACATCGAATAAACGCATTGCTTCGATAAATTCAAGCCCCTTATTCATAAGTGTAGCAGAGTCAATGGTTATCTTGTTTCCCATACTCCAGTTCGGATGTGACAGTGCCTGTTCCACGGAAACATCTTTGAGATCGGCTTTAGTCTTTTTAAAAAACGGTCCGCCTGATGCAGTAAGAAGTATCTTTGTCATCTGTGACGATTTATTCCCCTGCAAACACTGGAATATTGCAGAATGTTCACTGTCTACGGGATAAATGCGGACTCCTTTTTCAGCCGCCCTTTTCATAACAAGTTCTCCGCCTGCAACAAGTGTTTCTTTATTGGCAAGCGCAATATCTGTACCGGCTTCTATGGATTCAAGTGTAGGTTCAAGTCCAACCATACCTACAACTGAATTAAGCATCTTGTCAACACCGTCAAGCCTTGCTATAGTCTTCAGGCCCTCCATGCCGGTAAGGATCTGAACATTTCTTCCCGAAAGAGAACTTTCAAGCTGTGATAGCCTGCTTTCATCAAATATACAAGCGTATTCGGCACCTGTTTCAATTACCTGTTCGGAAAGCAGCTGTACATTGGAATTTGCAGCAAGCGCCTTTACACGAATATTATGCTTTGAAGCAACTTCCAATGCCTGTGTGCCTATAGAACCTGTTGAACCGAGTATAGTTATAGTCTGCATAAACAAAACCTCTTGTAAAACGCTAAAGGCTTCATGAAATTCACAAAGCCTCAGAGCGGTTATTAATCATTTCATAGTAACAAGCAGTCCGCTTGTAAACATCCAGAACATGAACGGAGTCACTGTAAGTACGCTGTCAAAGCGATCCATTATACCGCCGTGTCCCGGCATTATATTACCGTAATCCTTGATGCCTGCCTGTCTTTTTATAACGGAAGCACCGAGGTCACCGACAAGACCTATCACAGAACAAAGCATTCCTGCAATAAAAACTGCGATAAGGTTCACATGAACATCTTTATTGATCAACGAATTGTATACTCCGGCTATAATAAGAAGAAATACACCGTTGCATACTGTACCTCCTATAAGACCTTCGACAGTCTTTTTAGGACTGATAACAGGGCACAGCTTAGTCTTTCCAAAGAAAGTTCCGGCAAAATACGCACCCGAATCTGCAAGCCATGCACCCGCTAAAGTGAGTACCACAGCAAACACACCATATTCGGTGAAAACTGTCGGCATCTGTAAAAGACAACCGAACGAGAATGTAACGCCCACTGTCATCCCAAGAAAAGTAAACGGAACAGAATAGTTATACTTCTCGTGGTTTTTCAGATACAAGACAAGAAGCGCAATACCAAGCAGCAGAAGAAACAGTTCCCTGTTAAGAACTGCAAGCACATTATGTCTGTGTACCATTCCTATAAGACAGTCAAGTGCAGCAAATCCAAAGCAGGCGCAGCATTCCGGAGTATACCTTACAAGACCTACAGCCCTGAAAAGTTCGTAAAGAGCGCCAACTGTCAATGCTGCCATAAAAAGGTTAAAAAACCATTTGTGCGCAAAAATAAGCACCACAACAGCAACAACAAGTCCGACTGCCGCAGATATTATCCTTGTTTTCATAATTAAATCATTCCTTGCTCAGACAGAACCAAATCTTCGGTTTCTGTCACTATATGCGATTATAGCCTTTTCAAGATCAGCAGGCTTGAAATCGGGCCAGAGTATGTTAGTAAAATAATACTCGGCATATGCTGCCTGCCATATCATGAAATTTGATAAACGCTGCTCTCCGCTTGGTCTTATGATGAGATCGACATCGGGAGCTATATCACCGTCTAATTCAGCGGTATAAAGTCTGCTGTTCAGCATATCCTCAGTAATCATCGAAGGATCGGTCTTTCCCTCTTTAACTTCCTGTGCAAGTCTTTTTGCGGCATGAACTATCTCATCTCTTCCGCCGTAATTGATGGCGATAAGCAGGGTCATTGCCTTAAAGTCTCGGGAATCCTCTTCAACGCTTGCCATTTTTCGCTGAAGTTCGGGGCGAAGCATCGAACGGTCACCGATAAAGCATATACGGATATTCTCTTCGATAAAATCACGGACCTCGTCAAGGTATTTTTCAAAAAGATCCATTATCGCTTCTACTTCATCCTTCGGGCGTTTCCAGTTTTCGGTAGAGAAAGCGTAAACGGTAAAGTACTTTACCCCGCAGTTCTTTGCGTGCCTTGTTATGGTACGAAAAGTCTGAGCACCTTCGCGATGACCGAATTTACGGGGAAGTCCTCTTTTTTTAGCCCATCTTCCGTTCCCATCCATTATCATGCCGATATGAACGGGGATCTGAGTACCCTCAGGAAGCTGAGGTATATATTTTTTTTCAGCCATTTACAGATCTATTCCTTTCGATCAGAGTGAGAGGATCTCTTTTTCCTTCTCTGCTACTCTTTCATCGATCTCCTTGACATTCTTATCGGTGATCTTCTGGATCTTTTCTTCACCGTTCTTTACATCATCTTCGGTAAGTTCTCCGCTCTTCTTCATAGCCTTGATCTTATCTATAGCGTCACGTCTTGCCGATCTGACAGCAACTTTGCTCTCTTCGCCGAGTTTCTTTATATCCTTGACAATTTCCTTACGTCTGTCCTCGGTAAGCTGGGGGAATATAAGGCGAAGTGCCTGACCGTCGTTCTGAGGATTTATGCCTATATCGGAAGCCTGTATAGCCTTTTCGATCATCTTGAGTGTTGATTTATCCCAAGGAGTGATAACAAGTATCCTTGCTTCTGCAACTGATACTGCTGCTACCTGACTTATAGGAGTGGGGGCGCCGTAATAGTCTATCTTGACCTTGTCAAGAACAGAGGGGTTAGCTCTGCCTGCCCTGATCGCTGCAAACTCATCAAGCATATGGTTAATAGATTTCTTCATTTTATTTTTTGCATTTTCAATAACGGTATCCATAACTATAGTTCCTTTCTGTATATAAGAGTGTTTACTTTACGATAGTTCCGACATTCTTGCCCATGCAGGCATCAAAGATATTATCAGGTCTTGCGATATCAAATACGAGTATAGGAAGATTATTGTCCTTGCACATTGCAGCGGCTGTTGAATCCATGACCTTGAGATCCTTGCTGAGAACATCAGTGAATGTAAGCTCATCATACTTGACAGCATCGCTGTACTTATGAGGATCCTTATCATAGACACCGTCAACCATTGTTGCCTTGAATATGATATCAGCTTCTATTTCCGCTGCTCTGAGAGCTGCTGCTGTATCGGTCGAGAAGAAAGGATTACCTGTACCGCAGCCGAATATTACTACTCTGCCCTTCTCAAAATGTCTTACAGCCTTATTTCTGATGTAAGGTTCAGCTACCTGAGGCATAGAGATACCTGTCTGTACTCTGACCTGAAGTCCGCAGCTTTCCATGCCGTCAGCAACTGCAAGAGCGTTCATGGCAGTAGCAAGCATACCGATATGGTCAGCTCTTGTTCTGTCCATAGCACCGCTTGAACGGCCTCTCCAGAAGTTTCCGCCGCCGACTACTATGCCTACCTGTACTCCTGCGTCAACGCATTTCTTGACTGCCTGAGCTATAACGTTGATTATGTCAAAGTCAAGTCCTGTCTTTTTATCGCCCGCAAGCGCCTCGCCGCTCAGTTTGAGCAGTATCCTCTTATACTTCGGTTCCATAAAAGTACACTCCTTAATATCTGTTTTCCAAACTAAAGTATGTCTCAAAGAACATCTTTACATTAAATTATACAATATTTTCATCTGAATGTAAAGGGCTTTTTGCAAGTTTTCTAAAAAAGTTCAAATACCCGTGTACATCCAAAAACAGCAGACCCTTTTACAGGTCTGCCGCTTGATCTTTATCATCCGAGGAAATCTTCCTCTGTTTCATTCTTTGAAGGGCGCTCCATAAGTGCTCTTATCGAAGCATTTGCAGGCTGTCCCTCAAAGAGAACGGCGTAAAGCTGTTCTGTGATCGGCATTTCAACGCCGAGTTTTTTTGCAAGTTCATAGGCATTCTTGGTACAGGAATAGCCTTCTACCGTTCCGACACGTTCAACAGCCTCTGCCGGAGAAACTCCCTGTCCTATAAGGATACCTGCGCGGCGGTTGCGGCTGTGCATAGAGCAGCAGGTGACGATAAGGTCTCCGATACCGCTGAGGCCTGCAAATGTTGAAGATTCAGCACCCATAGCCACACCAAGAGTAGCTATCTCACGGATACCTCTTGTCATTAGTGCGGCTTTAGTATTGTCTCCAAGTCCCAGACCGTCACATACACCGGCTGCAAGCGCAATAACGTTCTTTAGGGAACCGCCAAGTTCACATCCTATCACATCATGATTGGAATATATACGGAAATTTGCGCTGATAAGGGTCGTCTGAACGTATTTCATGACCTCGGGATCTTTAGATGCAACAGTCACAGTCGTAGGTATCCCGCGGGCAAGTTCTTCAGCGTGAGAAGGACCGGTGAGTATAGCTATCCTGTTCTTAGGGAGGCTTTCCTCGGTCACTTCACTCATTGTTTTGAGCGTGCCGCCTTCAAGACCTTTTGCTGTATTCACAACGATAGTTTCAGGCTCAATATATTTTGCAGCCTCTTCACATACACTTCTGCAGAAAGCAGTAGGTATACCCAAAATAGCAAGTTCCTTGCCCCTGACCTCAGCGATATCTGTAGTCAGCTTGACAGACTTGGGAACTTTACACCCGGGTAGCTTTGCTTTAAGTTCACCGGTCCTTTCGATCGCCTCTATTTCGTCGCGGAACTTTGACCATACGGTCACATCATGACCCGCATTAGCACACATTATCGCAAGGGATAGTCCGAATCCGCCCGAACCGAGTATGATTATTTTTGCCATGACCAGGCACCTCCTATTTGTTCCTGTCAGCAGGAGCGTCGTTTTCAACAGGGTTCTTTTTCTTCTGACCGAATTTATTCTCAGTGCCTGCTTTAAGGCGCTCAATATTCGGTTTATGCATATATATTATCAAAAATCCGATTATAGCAGTTACGATAAAGTTCTGTATATGTCCGGGAAAAGCGTCTGCTCTTACACTCTGATAGATAAGCGTAAACAGCGGATATGTTATCGCCGCACATATCGAACCGACAGACACATATTTAGTGGCTGCTAAAACTATAGCGAACACACTGACAGATACAAGACAGGTAAGAGGATCCATAGCTATAAGCGTAGTAGCGGCAAGCAAAACTCCTTTACCGCCGTGAAAGCCGTAATAAACAGGGAAAATGTGACCTATCATCACGAACAGCCCGGCAATATAGCCTATGAATATCTTATCACCGCCAAAGAATGTTATCCCGCACGCACCTGTCACGATAAGTCTTGCGGCTACAACTGCGATAACACCTTTTACCAGGTCACAGAGCAAAGTTGCCAGTGCAGGCCCTTTTCCGTAGACACGAAGCACATTGGTCAGACCTGCATTTCCGCTTCCCTTTTCTCTTATATCCTCATGTTTCCATAAATGTATAACGATTATTGCCGAGTTCAGACTGCCCCAGAAATATGATATCACCGCAGTCAGAAACAGACAAACCGCATATTTCATGATAATGTTCCTCCCGCATTATATTTATCGACGCAAATATGCATCAAGCCTTTACATCGTCACGGTCACGTTCACGCACAAGCAGAACGATAGGTGTACCGTCAAGTCCGAAAGTCTCACGGATCTGGTTTTCGATATATCTTCTGTATGAGAAATGGAACAATTCGGCACGATTGACAAACGCCACAAATGTAGGCGGCTTGGTAGATGCCTGAGTCATGTAGTATATCTTGAGCCTTCTGCCCTTGTCAGATGGCGGCTGTACTCGTGCAGTTGCATATGCAAGAACATCATTGAGTCTGCCCGTAGGTATGCGGACAGCATTCTGCTTAGCCGTGTAGTTTATCATTTCAAGCAATTTGTCCATTCTTGTCCCGTTCTTTGCGGAAACAAAAACAAAGGGCACATAACTCATAAAGCTGAAATCGATCTCGAGCTTTTTCTTGAACTCGTTCATGGTATTGGTGTCTTTTTCGATAGCGTCCCATTTATTGACAGCAACAACACAAGCCTTGCCCTTTTCATGGGCATAACCTGCGACTTTAGAATCCTGTTCGGTAAAGCCCACGGAAGCATCTATCACGATCACGGCTACATCAGCACGGTCTACGGCCATATAAGACCTGAGTACACTGTATCGTTCTATATTTTCAAGCACTTTGGATTTCTTTCTTATACCTGCTGTATCAATGAATACGAATTTGCCCTGTTCATTTTCTATATAGGTATCGGTCGCATCACGCGTGGTGCCTGCTATATCCGAAACGATAACACGTTCCTCACCGCACAGACGGTTGATAATTGATGATTTTCCCACATTAGGCTTGCCGATAACAGCGACCTTTACAACATCCTCGCCATAATCTTCATCCTCACCCTCGGGAAGCTGTTCAAGCACAGCATCAAGCAGGTCACCTGTACCATGACCATGTACAGAAGAAACTGCAATGGGATCACCGCAGCCGAGATTGTAAAATTCATAAAATTCAGCGGGAGGTTCGCCTACGGTATCGCACTTATTCACGCAAAGGACGATAGGTTTATTGGACTTACGAAGCATTGCGGCAACTTCTTCATCAGTAGCTGTGACACCGCATCTCAGGTCTGTAACAAGAATTATTACATCTGCGCGTGTAATGGCAAGTTCAGCCTGACGGCGCATCTGTGAAAGAATAACATCCTGAGAATCAGGCTCGATACCGCCGGTATCCACAAGCATAAACTCGTGTCCGAGCCATTCGCACTTTGAATAGATCCTGTCGCGGGTAACACCCGGCGTATCCTCCACTATAGAAAGGCGCTGACCGATGAGCTTGTTAAAAAGTGTTGATTTGCCGACATTTGGTCTGCCGACTACCGCAACTAACGGCATTGACATCTATATCATCTCCTGTCTGAGTTGTTTTCAT
>CADBTD010000024.1 GCA_902797535.1 uncultured Ruminococcus sp.
TCCAAATGAGAGTTATAAAAAAAAACATCTGTAGATAGGAAATCTCAATCATAGTCACTGCCTCATCCTTTCTTTAGCAGATAGCTTGATAAATTCCGATTTTCACGAGCAAGCCGAGTGCCTGCCCTATCAGTAATTATACATCATCACCGCAAATAAGTCAACCATAAATCAACAAAAGAAAGGAAACAGCAACTATGAGCAAAATAGGTTATATCCGTGTTTCCACAGAAAGACAATAAACCGCCCGTCAACCGCCTAAAAAAAACCTGAGAAATGCTTGTGTAAGCAGATCTCAGGGTTTCGGTTATCTATTTCACTTTTTTTGCTCAACTTTTTCTAATGTATCTTGAAGTCTTCTTTCTTTTTTTCTGTTCATACATGACTTCATCGGCTTTTGAGACAAGTCCAAAAATATTGCTGTTATCATCGATCTCGGACAGAATAGAACCTACACTTGCTTCAATCCTGTAAGGCTTTTTGACAGTTTTGTTGACATTTTCGGTAACTTCTGTAATAGTAGCTTCAAGCTCTTTTATATCTTTTTCTGTTGCATCTGCTGCAAGTATGATAAACTCATCTCCTCCAAAACGAGCGCATATCATTTTTTCGTTACAGCATTTATTCAATATTGAAGCCATTGTGCGCAGGGCAAAGTCTCCCTCATTATGACCGTATTGATCGTTAATTAGTTTCAGTCCGTCCATATCAATAAAAGAAATGAGCAGTTTTTGTGAATGCCGCTTGCTTTCTTTCATCATTCTTTGTGCTTCACGCACAAAGCCGTTGCGGTTATAAATACCACACAAGTAATCCATGACATACAGTCTTTCCAGTTCATTTATAGCAAGATTGAGATTTGATAGCTTGCTTATGTTTTCCAGACTGTTGCTGATGCTCATCGCTAAAGTGTGACAAACGAAGCTCCTTGTCGGAAAATCGCTGTTCCTGATGATAAGATATCCAAGGCTGCGCTCACGGAAATGCAGCGGAAGAAAATAACTGATGTTTCCGCCAACGCTGTTTATAACAGGAAACAAATTGGAACGGCTAAAACACTTTTTTTCAGTGACAGCTCCGTTATCCCATATCAGAGGTACTGACATAAGATCGGTATATCCCTGCACAGGTACAATATTATCGCTTAAAGAAAAAGAACTTATCCAGTTATCACATAAACAAATGCTGAAAAAGTCACAGTTAAGCTCCTTTACCATATCTCCGATAACCTTCATACAGCCCTCTAAGGATATGGTTTCAGACATCTCTGAGATCAGGCTGTTCAGCATACGCACATCAAGATAACTATTATCTATGAGCTGATATGCAGTCTGACGGTATATTTTTACATCGTCCTGATTGATTTTGGAACAGCCACAGCTCTCCGATAAAAGGAATTTAGCATCGAATGTATATGTTTTTTCTACAGTTTTTCCGTCGAGTATATCTTTCAGGAGCTGACACGCTTTCTTTCCGGCTCGTCTTAAAGGACGTGAAACAGTTGTTAAAGCAGGATAATGATACCGAGCATTGAATATATTATCGAATCCTGTCACAATAAGGTCTTCAGGAACATTGTAGCCGTGCGCTCTCAGTTCTTTTATAGCCGAAAGAGCCATAGCGTCATTTGCACATATCACGGCATCGGGCAGTCCGCTATTGTCCGACAGTATCTTGATAATGGCGTTTCGACCTTCACTCGGTCTGAAATCTCCATAGTAAATTGTGCAGTCACTATCAGCAATACCAAAACTATTTCGCACTCTGTTGAATGCATCGAGTCGTTCCATTGCTTCCGGATTGCTTTCCGGTCCCGAAACATAGGCTATCCTTTTAGCACCGTGTTTTTCGATAACATGATGTGTCAGTTCCTCCATAGCCTTGACATTATCAATGGTAATATTATAAAAGTCAGGATATTGCGAGCAGTCAAAGACTATTACGGGTAATCCTGATTTTCTGACATCATCAACGATCTTCTGTTTAGCAGAACGGCTTGCTATAGTGTTGAGCATAAGAATAATGCCGTCAAACAGTTTGTAATTGATCAGATCGTATATACTATACTCTCCCACATCAAAGCCACGACCGGACACTACTCCGCCAAATGCAGAAAAACATGATATATTGACTTTATGTTCATGGGCGAATTCAACTATGCCTTCAATAACGCTGGTCTGGTATTCTTCATTAATACCGGCGACTATCAGCGCATATTCAAGAATTCTATTCATAGCAACACCTCTTCAGTGTGAAAGCAA
>CADBTD010000025.1 GCA_902797535.1 uncultured Ruminococcus sp.
ACTACTACTCAGCCTCTTCCTACACCTATAATACCGGATCCTAATGAAAGTAAGCCGGAAGACCCGACACTTTCAAGTTCGCCTGACGCATCATTGCCTGATGAACAGCCGCTTACTTGATCGGTATGAACGATTAATATGACAGGACTGATAATAAAAGCTATCGGAGGCCTCTACACAGTAGAAGCCTCCGACGGCATATATGAATGTAAAGCACGGGGTATATTCCGAAAAATGCATATATCGCCCATGTGCGGTGATAATATTGAGTTTTCGGAAGAAAAGGACGGAAGCTGTGTCATAAATAAGATCTGTGAACGTCGCAATCAGCTTATCAGGCCGCCGCTTGCAAATCTTGATATGCTTCTTTTCGTATCCTCTGTTGCAGAACCGAGCCCTAATCTGCTTCTGATCGATAAGTTCATTGCTATCTGCGAGTATAAGAAGATAACTCCTGCGGTCGTCATAACAAAAACTGACAAGGGAAGTTCTGAAGAACTGTATGAGATATACAACAACGCAGGCATCGACGTTTTCACAGCTGATAACACCACAGGTGAAGGCAGTGATCTGATCCGTGATCATATTTCAGGCAAGCTGTGTGCTTTTACCGGAAACACCGGTGTAGGCAAATCATCACTTCTGAACAATATGTTTCCTGATCTTGGGCTGTCTACAAGTGAAATAAGCAAAAAGCTTGGCCGAGGTAAGCATACTACTCGCCATGTGGAGCTTTTTAAGATGCCTTCAGGTGGATATATAGCTGATACACCGGGCTTCTCGACATTTGAGACAAATAAGTATGATATAATTTTCAAGGACGCGCTGGCAGGTTGTTTCAGAGAGTTTGATAACTATGTTTCAGACTGCCGTTTCCCTGATTGCAGCCATACCTGTGAAAAGGACTGTGCTGTAATTGAGGCTGTTAATAAGGGCCTGATCTCAGCATCACGACATGAAAACTATAAAGCTATGTACGAAGAAGCAAAACAGCTAAAGGAATGGGAATATAAATAAGTACAAAAATGTATAGCAGGAGGTTTTTATGAAAAGCTGCGTAATATTTACAGGCGGAAAACCCGAACCCAGGATACCAGATGGCCTTGATCTTACAGATGCATTTGTTATTGCTGCAGACAGGGGATATAAGAACTGCCGCAAGTTAGGTATACTTCCTGACCTGGCTATAGGCGATTTTGATTCACTGGGATATGCTCCGAATGAGTGTGAACAGCTTACCTTTCCGAAGAAAAAGGACGACACCGATCTCATGCTTGCTGTAAAGGAAGCTCTGGAAAGAGGATACAACGATATCACTATAACTGGCGCAATGGGCGGAAGATTTGATCATTTGTTTGCAAATGTCCAGGTGCTTGCATATATAAGAGAACAAGGCGCGTGGGGAAGGATATTTACCTGTTATGAGCAAATAATGCTTGTTACTCCTGGAAGCTACCGTATTCCGAAAAAGGAGAAGTACTCATTATCGCTTTTTGCTTATTCAGCTGAAGTCAAAGGTCTTACAATTGAAGGGACTGAATACCCCCTTGAAGATGGTATAGTAACATCTTCATTTCCTATAGGTATATCGAATGTTATTATTGAAGATGATGCGCTGATATCATTTGATGAGGGGCTTTTGCTTATCGTTCAGAGCAGGATTTAACAATTTTATCTTCGGCAGCATATTATGAAATACAGCTTAGTACATCGAGAACGGAGGTATTACATATGAAAGTTGTCGTAGTAAAAAGTCCGAAACTCATAGCACCAATGCTCAGGCTGATTTTCAAGATCAAAAAAGAACCTCAGGAATAACCAATTTTTAAAGGACGGTGTATGCCGTCCTTTTTTTCGTGTTCGTCGCATATTATTTATAGGTGATGTCATGATTATATTCAATATGAAAGGTACAAGGATCAGACTGTGCTTCGGTTTTTTTGCAGCTGTTATGCTGTATTTTTATATTACAGGAAGAGACAGGCTTTGTTTTACAGCAGCGTTTATCAGTTGTATTCTTCATGAATGCGGACATCTGACGGCAATGCTGTTGTTCAGATGTCCTCCTGATGAGATCTGCTTTTATTTTGGAGGTATCAGGATCAAGCCCTCTTATACATATACTGCGAGGGGCAGGATGACGATCATACTGCTGGCAGGATGTGTTGTCAACTTTACTGTTTGTGCAATATCAAAACTTCTTCATCTTGAAGATATGGCTTTTATCAATCTGACCATGGGAGTTTTTAATCTCATGCCTTTCAGAGCACTTGACGGAGGACATATTCTTGCGTTATATAGTTCTGAAAGAATTACAAGAGCTGTTTCACTGATCGTACTTAGCCTGTTTATCATTCTGCCGTTCATGGTCCATGCTATAAATCTAATGTCTTTCTTTGTTATTATTTTATTTGCTTTTTCTGAGTTTTTACTTTAATGCTTTACAAAATGGCTTGATTATGGTATAATTAAGTGATAGAGAATCGCATATTCAGGAAAGGAAAATAGCATTTTTACAAAGATAAGAGGTGTTTATTTGAAGGATAACGGAGCATTGATGAGTATTAAAGACCATATTATGATGATAAGAGAATGCACACAAAATGATCTTGACGCATTATTGAAGCTGTATCTTCAGCTTCATGAGGATTCTGTGCCGGAAAAGGACGAGCGCCTTTTATCGCTTTGGCAGCGCATACTTGATGACAGGGATCATCATATCATAGTATATGAACAGGACGGCAGGATAGTATCGTCGTGTGTGTGCGTTATAATCCCTAACCTGACAAGAGGAGCGTGTCCTTACGCTTTTATCGAGAATGTAGTGACCGATAGCCGATACCGCGGACGCGGCTATGCTACGGCTTGTCTTGACTATGCCTGTGATATCGCAAAAAGAGAAAACTGCTACAAGGTCATGCTTATGACCGGCTCAAAAAGTGAGTCTACACTGAATTTTTATAAAAAAGCGGGTTTTAACTGCACGGACAAGACCGCATTTATCAGGTGGATCTGATATTTGTCTCGGATGCTTGAAATGAAGTTTGCTGTAATATCGGATATACACGGAAATTATCCGGTATTGAAAGCTGTTTTTGAAGATTTTAAACTGCGCGGCATTACAAAATATATTTTTGAAGGTGGACTGCAGTCTAAGCAGTCCTTATCCCGACGAATGCTTAACTGCGCTCAGAAATACATAGATAAATACATCATCAGAGGGAACGAATAAGCCTATCTTGAAAATCTGATCGGTATAAAACAAACAAAGGAAGTTGTATATGAAAGAAATACAGCAAAAGGTAGAAAGACTTCTGCTGAAAACGCAGAAGCCCGCAAGATATATCGGCGGTGAGCTTGGCAGCGTCATAAAGGACAGGGACAAAGTAGATGTAAGATTTGCATTCTGTTTTCCCGATGTTTATGATGTTGGTATGAGCCATCTTGGTATGAAGATCCTTTACGGTCTGAAAAATCAGCGCGAAAACTGGTGGTGCGAGCGCGTTTTCATGCCCGAAAAGGATTTTGAACAGCAGATGCGTGAAAATGATATACCATTGTATGCGCTCGAAAGCCTTGATCCGATAAAGGATTTTGACTTTATCGGTTTTACTCTGCAATATGAGCTAAGCTATACCAATGTTCTTGAAATGCTTGACCTTGCAGGTCTGCCTGTTTATTCGCGGGACAGAAAAGATCTTACTCCCATAATTGTCGGAGGAGGTCCCTGCGTCTGCAATCCCGAGCCTGTTGCCGATTTCTTTGATCTGTTTATCATAGGTGAGGGCGAAGAAGTGAATATCGAGCTTATGGAACTTTATGAAAGAATGAAGCCTTCTGCTCCGACAAAAGAAGAGTTTCTTCGTGAAGCTGCAAAGATAGAGGGTATATATGTTCCCTCATTCTATGATGTGGCCTACAATGATGACGGTACCGTCAACAGTATAGTTCCAAACCGTGAAGGTGTTCCCGCTAAGGTCAGGAAGCGTGTGATAGCTGATTTTGACAGCGTGTATTATCCCGACAGCTTTGTAGTGCCTTTTACTTCCATCGTGCATGACCGTGCTGTAGTTGAAGTTCTTCGCGGATGTATACGCGGATGCCGCTTCTGTCAGGCCGGCTTTATATACAGACCTTTCAGAGAGAAAAAAATAGAAACTATCGAAAAGCAGACAAAATGTCTTTGTGAGCAGACTGGATATGAGCAGGTGTCACTTTCATCTCTTTCGACAAGCGATTACACTCAGATAGAAAAGCTTCTTGACACTCTTGCGGATTATACCGACAGCGAAAGGATAAACCTTTCGCTCCCGAGTTTAAGAATAGATAAATTCAGTGAGGAACTTCTTGAAAAGATAGCAAGTGTACGAAAAAGCGGACTCACATTCGCGCCTGAAGCAGGTACTCAGAAGCTTCGTGATGTAATAAATAAGAATATCACCGAAGAAGAGATAATGCACACCTGCAAAATGGCGTTTGAAGCGGGCTATGGTACTGTAAAGCTGTATTTTATGCTGGGTCTGCCTGAGGAAACAGACGAAGATGTTCTCGGCATTGCCGAGCTTGCGCATAAGGTAGTTGATCTTTATTTTGCTACCCCTCGTGAGCAGAGAGCAAGTACTATACAGGTATCTCTGTCAACTGCTACTTTTGTTCCGAAGCCGTTTACTCCGTTTGAATTTGAGCCGCAGGCAAGGCCCGAAGAGGTAAATCGCAGACAAAAGCTGATAAGCGACGCAATACGCTCAAAAAAGATACGCTTCAGTTACCATGAGCAGAAAGTGTCAAATCTTGAAGCTGTTCTTGCAAGAGGTGACAGACGCATATGCGATGTAATTTACAGTGCATGGAAGAGCGGATGTACACTTGACAGCTGGGACGAACATTTCAGACCTGATTTATGGGAAGATGCGTTCAATAAGTGCGGTATTGACCGAGATTTCTATGTATACAGACGCAGGTCGTATGATGAGATAATGCCCTGGTCACATCTCGATTATCTTGTTTCGAGGGAATTTCTTATCAGTGAAAACAAAAAGGCACATGAAGCAAAAACAACTCGAAATTGCTGTGAAGGATGCAGTGCCTGCGGAATAACTACAAAGTACGGTGGTACATATTGCAAGGTCAGGGAATAAGATATTCTTTTATTGGTAATGAAAGAAAAGGAGATGTATAATTGTGCTTATGCCAAAGAATCAGAATCTTATCATTGAACGATGGGATTACAGACTGACTTTTGCTAAAGAAGGACGTGCCAGATATATCTCGCATCTTGATCTTATGCGCACAATGCAGAGAGCGATAAAGCGTGCGGGGATACCTATATGGTATACACAAGGATTTAACCCTCACGCATATCTTATGTTTCCGCTTGCTCTTTCTCTCGGTACTGACAGCAGAATAGAGATACTTGATATTGCACTTACTGAGGATCTTCCATTTGATGAAGTGGTTGAAAAGCTGAATTCATCCATGCCGGAAGGATTGTATTTTGTTTCTGCGGCAAGACCGGTAATGAAGCATACAGATATTGCATTCGCTGAGTATATCATAGAAGCAGATTTCGATATCCCTGTTGAAGAGGCATATGAGAAATTCAAACAGTTTATTCATCAGGATGTTATAGAGGTGGAAAAACGTACCAAACCTAAAAAAGGCAGAAAAGCCGGTGTAAAGCTAATTGATATAAAGCCTCACATAGATCTTATTAACATATCGGCAGATAAAGAAAAGCTTATTGTGGAACTCAGATTGCCTGCCGGCGGAGAGTTCAACCTTAATACATCAGTTGTGATAGATGCTTTTTGTTCCTTTGCTGCTGCAGATATTGTTACTCAATATACAAAACGCACAAAAATACTTACTGCATCAGGTGAAAATTTTCTGTGAACACACTTGAAAAGTGCGTGATTATGTGATATAATATTAAAGCATTTGAACGGAAGTATGCCTTAGTGCGTCTTCCACCGTCTGATCTTATTTCGGACGGGAGTTAATGCCAAGCTGTGAAAATTCGTTCATAGCACGACATTAAAGCGGGCAGTCCTCTGACCTTGCAAGTTCGGGTGAACTTGCAATAAGGTGTATGAATGTCTGAAAATTTTAGGAGGTTTTTTAAAGTGGACGCTTTAAAGCTTATTGCACAGGACAGCATGAAGAAGGATCTTCCCGTACTTAACATCGGTGACATCGTTAAGGTACACGTAAGAATCAAGGAAGGCGACAAGCCCAGCAGAATCCAGATCTTTGAGGGTACCATCATCG
Organism: uncultured Ruminococcus sp.; assembly: GCA_902797535.1. GTDB lineage: Bacteria > Bacillota > Clostridia > Oscillospirales > Ruminococcaceae > YE71. Next base: position 6,268 of record CADBTD010000025.1, read on the forward strand.
CTAAGAAGCACGGTGGAATCAGCGAGACCTTCACTGTAAGAAGAGTAGCTCACGGCTGCGGAATCGAAAGGGTTTTCCCTGTTCATTCTCCTGCTGTTGAAAAGGTAGAGATCGTTAGATCCGGTAAGGTACGCCGCGCTAAGCTCTACTATCTCCGTGACAGAGTTGGTAAGGCTGCTAAGGTCAAGGAAGCTATCAAGTAATTATCCTAAAAGGATCAAAGCCGATCATTATGATCGGCTTTGTTTTTTATATGCTCGTCTAAAAAGACACTTCCGATCATCTCGAAAGTGTCTTTTTAGATATATGTTGAACAATGGGTAGAACGCTTTATTTTGCATCAGCAGCTTTTTTAGCTTTTATACGAGCTTCTTTTTTGCTGATGAACTGTCCTGTAGACGTATCAAATGTCTGACTTGCTTTACCATTCATTATAAATATAAGTATGGCGAGTGCAATAAGGATACCTGCACCGATACCGATGATTATTCTGATATAAGACGGTCCGGTCTGTTTCTCTTTAATGTTTTTCACAGCAGGTTCAGTCCGGTGATTACTTTCAGATTCGGGAAGTACATTTGTGATCTTGATGCCTGTAACTTTAAGCTTTGCGTCACTTGTCGCACCAAAGTTTATCGCACTGACTTTAGACAGATCATCTGTTCCGTAACCGGAAAATGTTCCGTCACCGTTGTCTGTGTGTTCAATTATATTTTTATATCTGAATACTGCTTTATTATCGCCGGATCTGTATGGCGTTATTCTTGCCCACACGTTACCGTCATTGTTGCCCGGTGCATCGGAGCCTTCCCAGCTCTGCACGATAAGCTCGCAAGGGTAACCTGTAGGTTTGTTGCGGCTTGACTTTTCAATGATCTCATAATCAACGATTATCTGTGATCTTTCTGTAAGCCTTGTGGTGTCAAATTCGTTGTAATCGAAGCTGATGCTCGTTTCCCAATTGCCTGCTTCCTTTGCTTCAGAGCAGTCTAAACTGATCTCATCGATCTCGGCTGCAAATGCAGTTATTGCATTGACAGAAACGAAAGTCAACGTAAAAATTGCAGCTGCAATTTTCGCAAATATCTTCCTTTTCATATTACTTTCCCCCTACTTTTTAAAATCGTTTTATATATAATATATAATTCGACTTTAGCAATTATAACATAATAACCAAAGAAAGTAAATACGAAAAAAATTATTTTACATAAAATTTCGTGAGTTATAAAATTTCGTTCATGAGGGCGGTCAAGATGAACAAAACATCCTTTTTTTCACATAAAAAAATATATATTATCGTTTGCTGCTATTGCAAAACAGTATGTTTTATGTTATAATAGGATTACAAAATTTATTTTCGGAGGTATTTAAATGTTTATAAGAGATGATATAGTTTATGTTGGTGTTAACGATCATGAGATCGATCTTTTTGAAGGAATATACGATGTGCCGGAAGGTATGGCATATAATTCATATATTATAAAAGATGAAAAGATCGCTGTAATGGATTCTGTAGATCAGAATTTCGGAGAACAGTGGCTTGCAAATATAAAGAAAGAACTCGGAGACGCTAAACCTGATTACCTCATCGTTCAGCATATGGAACCCGATCATTCTGCAAACATCGGTGCTTTTGTTGATGCATATCCTGATGCAAAGATAGTTGGTAATGCAAAAACATTTACTATGATCAAGAGATTCTTTGGAACAGACTATGCCGATAAACAAGTTGTTGTCAAGGAAGGCGAAATTCTTTCGCTCGGAACTCATGAACTTAAGTTTGTATTTGCACCGATGGTACACTGGCCGGAAGTAATGATGACCTATGATATGACAGCTAAGGTATTCTTTACGGCTGATGCTTTCGGAAAATTCGGCGCACTGGATATTGATGCTGAATGGGCATGCGAGGCAAGACGCTATTATTTCGGCATAGTGGGAAAATACGGTATGCAGGTGCAGGCACTTCTCAAGAAGGCTTCCGCTCTTGATATCGAAACTATCTGCCCGCTGCATGGTCCTGTACTCAGCGAAGATCTCGGTTATTATCTTGATCTGTACAACACCTGGTCTTCATATGGCGTTGAAAGTGAGGGTCTGTTCATTGCATATACTTCGGTCTACGGCAATACAAAAAAGGCTGCACTTCTTCTGAAAGAAAAACTTGAAGCGAAGGGCTGCCCGAAGGTAGCTATTGCAGATCTTGCTCGTGAGGATATGGCTGAATCGGTCGAGGACGCTTTCAGATACGGAAAGCTTGTTCTGGCTACCACTACATATAACGCAGATATTTTCCCGTTCATGAGAGAGTTTATTAATGATCTTACCGAAAGAGGATATCAGAATCGTACTATCGGTATCATAGAAAACGGCACATGGGCGCCTATGGCAGCTAAGGTGATCAAGTCAAAATTTGAAAAGAGCAAGAATATCACATTTACAGATACAACAGTAACAGTTAATTCTGCACTTGACGCGGCTGCCGAAGCACAGATAGAAGCGCTTGCAGAGGAACTGTTAAAGTAAGATATTTTCGGAGACAACAAAATGAAATATAAAAATATAGATTATGAGATCTTGGGCAGTGGTATTCCGGTATTTATATTGCATGGATGGGGTATTGACAGGACTGTTATGACCGCCGCATTTGAGCCGATTTTTTCTGATCTTGACGGATATATGCGCTATTACATAGATCTTCCCGGAATGGGAAGATCTAAACCCGGTGATGTCAGGAATTCTGATGATATCCTTGAGTTGCTGCATAGTTTTGCTGCTGATGTTATAGGTTCTCCTTTTATACTTGTCGGACAGTCTTATGGCGGATTGCTTGCAAGAGGTTTTGTAAGAAAATATCCTGAACCGGTTAATAAGCTGATCTTGCTTTGCCCGTGTGTTATACCCGGTGTAAGACAGGGAAATGTTGAACAGCTTGATGTTCGTCTGCGTGATGATGAACTGTTATCATCTCTTTCTAAGGATGAATATGATAGTTTTACTTATATGAATGCTGTTCTTAGTAAACCTGTGTGGGACAGATATCGAAAGTATATCATGCCGGCGCTTGAAAGAGCAGATCACGAATTTCTTGATAATGTGCTTGAAGGAAGTTTTTCTTTTGACCCTGATGACTTTGAACATCCGTGTGATGTCCCTGCTTTGATAATTACAGCCAAGCAGGACAGTGAGGTGGGTTTCAAGGATCAGTTTGCCTTGATGAGCAAATATACAAATTCAACATATATCGCTATTGAAAATGCAGGGCACAATCTTCAGATAGAACAGCCTGAAATGTTTGAGAGCATTGTACGTTCCTGGCTGATTACACATTGATAGGGGATGGTACTATATGCGTTTGAGGCCGTATAAGCATCGCTTTGATTTTGAGCAAATCAGAAACTGGAGTACAGACAGAAGAGTGCACGCATTGTGGTGTGCAGATCGTATGTCTTTTCCTCTTGAAAAGGATAATATGGCATCTGTTCTGGACGAGATGTTCGGTAAAACAGGAGATTGCCCTTTTACAGCAACAGAAGATGACGGCACTGTTGTTGGTTTTATATGCTGTTCGGTAAACAGTGAAAATAATGAGGCTATGCTTAAATTTGTTATGGTAGATCCTGCCAGGCGAAAACAGGGTCTTGGCAGACAAATGCTTGAACTTGCAGTAAGATATTGTTTTGATATACTTAATGCTGATATGGTTCATCTGAATGTTTTTACTGCTAATGAAGCTGCAAAAAGGTGTTATGAAAGCGTTGGCTTTAAGGAACGAAACACTGAACCCGGTGCGTTTACATTTGAAAATGAATCCTGGGGCAGATGTAATATGTTCATTAAAAAA
>CADBTD010000026.1 GCA_902797535.1 uncultured Ruminococcus sp.
GCAGATGCACATCAATAACTTTATGTGGAAGCTCTTCCGGACGAGCAGGGGGCTGACGTGAAAGACCCGGTATCCTTGAAATTACAGGATACCGGGCCGTTTTTTATCTGTCTTCCAGTTTTTCTTCAAGAAATCTCACAAAGTCGCTCTCAGCTTCTTCGAGGGGCAGGTCGTTCTGATAGACCAGGTCATAGCTGTAGTTTTCCACATTGTCGTCCGAGGCGTTGCCGTATACCCCTGCCTCGCCCCTGCGTATCAGCAGAGTGACCGCACCACAGCCCGAAGTTTCGATAAAATGCGCTATCTGTTCGCTCTCCCGTATGTGTACGAAGAGAAGTTCATACTCGCTTTTCTCGAACTCACGGCACTTGCGCAGCAGATAATTGTTCGGGTAGTCGTTGTATTCCGAGGTGAGCTGTTTCAGATCAGAGAGGAATTTTCTCGATCTCAGATCTTTTGCCCCGTCCCAGCCTATCTGCATGGCGAGTTCCTTTATGGGGGTTATCGAGGATATGTTCATGACCTTGTAGCGCTTTGCGGCGAATTCGCAAAGGGTGTCTTTGCCGACGCCGCCTCTGCCGTTTATGACTATGACTTTTTTCATGTGGCTCCTCCCTTTCTTACAGTTACGCTGCTGCCTTTCATCTCAAACACCTTGTCACAGATATCCAGCGCTGCGGGGCGGTGAGTGACTATCAGCACCGTCTTGTCGGTCATGCTGCGCAGATTTTCGAGCACTCTGCGTTCGGTCTCGTCGTCAAGTGCGCTCGTTGCCTCATCGAGCAGCAGTACGGGGCTCTGCGAGAATACAGCTCTTGCTATGGCTATCCTCTGCATCTGACCCTCGGAAAGACCCGCGCCTCTTTCGCCGAGAAGCGTATCTATCCCATTTTCGAGCGCAGCCACAAATTCGTCCGCACAGGCTATTTTCAGCGCATTTTCTATGCGCTCGTCGTCATTTGCCGCCGCACCGTCGGAAAAGCTGACAATATCTCTTATCGTGCCGCTCATAAGCATATTTCCCTGGGGCACATAGGCAAAAAGCCTGTGCCATTTCGGGCCGAGGGTGATGTGTCTGCCGTCCTTTGTCACGGCGAAGCGTTCGCCGCTGTCGGGCACAAAGACGCACATGAGCAGTTTGAGCGAGGTGGATTTTCCGCAGCCGCTGTGTCCCGTGAACGCCGCATACTCGCCTTTTTTCACCTCAAAGGTGATGTTGCTTATAGCGATGGGGTTCTTTTCCTTGTCAAGATCCGAGGTGTCCGACACGGCGGGGTAGTAGGTGAAGCTGACATCGGAAAGTCCGAGAGCGTCAAGCTCATTGTTGTAGAAATCCGATGCCTCGTCAAGGGTAAGAGCCTTTCCGTCGGGGATATCGTCTGTGAAATCCTCGGCCTCCATAAGTCTTTCGGCGCTTGCGGTCATGGCATAGTATCTGGGAAGGTAGCTTGTCATATTGGCAAAGGGCTGCTGTATCTGAGATATGAGCTGTGTTATGGCTGTGAGCGTGCCGAATGTCAGGCGGCCTTTAAGTATGCCGTAGCCGCAGTAGCAAACACCGAAGACGTACATTCCCTGCATGGCGAGCCCGAATCCGACATTTGCTGCATTTGACAGGCTGTTGCGCTTCATTCTTGCGATGCGGTGATCGAGCATTTTCGCATCAGCTTCGGTCTCTGTCAGGTCTTCTGCCGAGAACGACCGTATCATCATCATGCTTGACATACGTTCCTGCATGAATATCCTGAATGCGCCGTCCTTCTGCTGTATGTTCCTGTGGAGCGCTTTCAGCTTTCTGCGCATGATATAGGTAATGATGAGCATAGCACCGCCGCAGGGCAGCATCACCAGCAGAAAGCGCATATCCATAGCTGCCATCATCACGGCAGCGCTGACCAGCTTTATGACCATGCCCGAAACGCCCGGCACTATGTCTGTCATGGCGTTTGCTATGACCTGTGTGTCGTTTGTCAGGCGGTTCATCCACTCGCCCGAGTGTACGGCGCTGACTGCGGCATAATCCTTTCTGAGCAGGCATTTTATAAGGCGGCCCTTGTAGATGTTTTCCAGCGAGGACCTTGCGTTTTCCGACATATACCGCAGGAATGCCCGCATCAGCAGCTGTGAAGCGACCAGAAGTGCGGTGAGTATGCACCATAGAGCAAAGCCCTTTTTGCTGTGTGCCTGTGCGCTGTCAACGATATTTCTCAGGAAAAGCGCATAAAGCACTCCCGAAGCGCCGTGAACGGCTTCGACTGCCGCAAGGGAAAGTATCATCAGCTTTTTCCTGCCTGCGGTCTTCCATAGCCAGTCGAGTGCGTTTTTTTTCATCGGCCTTTCCTCTTTATCCTGCGGTACACGAACGCCATCGCTCTTCTGGCGAATATCCTTACGGGAGCAAGGGTCACCCACACACGGGAGTATATCACCATCGACAGGCTGTCGCAGCTTATGGTCCTGCCGTTTCTTGTGATGCTGACCATCCTGCCGAGGATATCGCTGTCCTTTATGCCGTATTCCTTTGCAACGCAGTTGTCACCGAGTATCACATAGCTGTCGGGGCGCACCTCGATTATCCTGTGAAGCACATACTGCGTATCGTTTTTTGCACCCTTGTGCGGTCTGCGGTAGAGCACCGCATCGTATTTCCTGTAGCGGCCGCTTTTGCTTTTCTCTATCGTGAAAAGGTCGCGTCCCTGTCTGAGCAGGGGCAGCATACTCACGCCCACGTTCGAGTAGGTCAGCGAGCCGTTTTTTTCTATGTATTCCTCGTAAGTCATATCATTTCATCCCGTTGTAGGCGACCTCTGCCGCCGATATATCCATATTGCAGCCGAGCCTGTACAGCGCGGTGCTGTCTGCGAGCCTGTCCACGAGGGTCATGGTCTTCTGCATGGCTGACGGCTCGACGGGGCGGTTGGTCTGCTGTAAAAGCAGGGCATAAGCCTCACTGCTGCTTATCTTTTCTATGTGGTTGTTTTCGGAGCGTGTGAGTATGCACACGGCCTTGAGGGGCGCAGACATATTGCTGCCGAGCCTGTGCTTGCCGTTGTAGGGGGTGCCGTAAATTACGGGAGTGCCGTTTTCGGGAAGATATATCAGCGGCTTGTCGTCGTTGACCATCACGGCACGCTCACCGAAGTATTCTCTCCACAGTCTTGTGTGGGTGGATTTTCCCGTACCGCTTTTGGCTGTGAAAAGGTATGTCTCGCCGTCAACAGCCACCGCAGACCCGTGAAACAGCAGTATATCCCTGTCGAGCAGCGCTGCCGCCATTTTACGGTATACCGCAAGCTCTTCGAGATACTCGGAGCGTTTTTCGGACATGGCATAGCCCGATGCTTCGGCGGTGCGGGCGCTTCGGCTGCGCTCATATGCTATATCCTCCTCTGTGATGGCTATATCTATCTCTGCGGGTTCGTCCGTAACATAATCCTTACAGTAATCGTGTACCCTTTCGTATAGTGACCTGACCGAAAAAACGGTGTCGGCTATCCTGTAGTTGCGCTCCATATTTTCCTCGCCTTTCTGCATTTTTTCATACAGATATATTATATTATATACTCGGAGTTTTGTCAAGGTCGAAAACGTTTTTGGTTAAGTGTGATAACAGAGTGAAAAAAGGTTTTCACAACGTACACAATTACACCTTTTATTATGAAAAATCACCGAATCGGCGTGATTTTGCCATTATTTTTCATCATCGGCGCTATTGACTTTTTATGTGAAAAGATGTAGAATATTAAGGTACACTGAAATAAAAGACATTTCAGAACGATCCAAAGGAGAGTAACTTGTATGAAAATAAATAAGAGTATTATCGCAGTCATCGCTGCTGCAATGTGCCTTACGGCCTGCGGCAGGGTGGACGACTTCGGCAAGAAGGACGAAAATGCGACGCTCACAACGACGACTGCTGCTACAGAAGCTCCCGTTGTGACTGATGCTCCCGAAGATACCACAGTGTCTGCTGAGGATACAGAGACCGAGACAGAGACCGAAGCTGTATCCACAGTGCTTCCCGAGACTACAGAGCCTCCCGCAAGCACCAGAAGCAAGGTCACTACCAAGGCTACAACCACTACCACAACAGCTGCCACCACTACCAAGGCGGTGACTACCACCACCTCTGCCACCACCACAGCTGCCCCCGAGCCGCATATACCCGATGATTTCAGCGAGCTTGTCAAGGTGAACTATGACGGCACGGTATTCGGCGTGGGAGATGTATGGGAGAATGTCGAAAAGGGCATAGGCGAACAGGTCGAAGAGTCACGCAGAGTGTTCAACAACGACAACCCCGAGGATTTTGAGGACGAGTATTACTACTACAACCTTATCGTAAAGGTGAAGAAGGGTCAGGTGATCTCGCTCACCCTTGACTCGGAGTTCTACTTCAATGAAGCTGTATATCCCTACACCGTAGGCGGCATCAGCAGATATTCCGAAAAGGCAGACGTTGAGAATGCCTACACCCGTCCCACCAGCGAGGACGGAGATGTCTTTAACTATGACGGTGACGGCGTGTATATGCAGGTCATCTTCAATGAAGAGGGCAAGGCTTCAAAGATCTGGATAAGAGAATGATATACGGGACCGGGGCGGAAATGCTCCGGTTTTTTCTGTATTAATGATTATTTTCTTAATTTTTCGGCTCACGCTTGAAAAAGTGAAAAATGTGTGATATAATAGAGTAACAGAGAAAAGGACGGTATTTCGTTCCGAACGGGAAGGATATGTACCGTCTGTAAAAGAATCATATTCATTGTGTGAAAGGCGTGACAGTTCGTCCTTCCGCGAAGAATGTGACAAATGAAGGTCAAAGACCAAAGAACGAACTTTTTTTAGGAAAAAGGAAATCAAAGAAAGGCAGTGATCACTTAATGAGATCAACAAGATTAGCGGCCGCTGTACTGGCCCTGATGATGACAGCATCTTCCGCAGCCGTTTATGCAGGCGCCGAGGAGATAGGCACGCCCGATGCTCCCGCAGCAGTGGCAGCCGAGGCAGAGCAGTTCGTGACCGAAAACGAGATCACCGATGATGATGTGGTTTATCCCGTTGTCAAGGATTTTGACGCTTTCACACTCAGATTTGACGCAGACAATTCTCCTGCAAAGCCCGTGTTCACAAGCGCTAC
>CADBTD010000027.1 GCA_902797535.1 uncultured Ruminococcus sp.
AAGGGCAGCGGAATGATACACCCGAATATGGCTACTACTCTTAACTTCGTCACTACAGACTGCGCTGTGTCATCGGAAATGCTTCAGAAAGCACTTTCTGCTGTAGTAAAAGTAACATACAACTGCCTTTCTGTTGACGGCGACCAGTCGACAAACGATATGGTAGCGTTAATGGCAAACGGTTTGGCAGGAAATGCGGAGATAACAGCTGAAGGCGATGATTTCAGTGCGTTTGCCCAGGCACTTTACATAGTTATGGTAAACATGACAAGAATGCTGGCAAAGGACGGCGAGGGCGCTACTAAGCTTCTTGAATGCACTGTATCGGGTGCAAAAGACATTGATACTGCGATCACTGTTGCCAAGAGCGTAGTTTGCTCTTCTCTGCTCAAAGCCGCAATGTTCGGTGAGGACGCAAACTGGGGCCGTGTACTTTGTGCAGTAGGCTATGCCGACGCTGAATTCGATATAAATGCGGTAGACGTTAAGTTTATCTCATCGGGCGGAACTGTACACGTTTGCGAGAACGGCGCAGGTATCCCCTTCTCTGAGGAAGAGGCTTCAAAAGTACTTGCCGCTGACGAGATACTTGTTGAAGTAAGCATAGGAAACGGCGACGGAAAAGCAACTGCTTACGGATGTGACCTTACCTATGACTATGTCAAGATAAACGGAGATTACCGCACCTGATCGTCATGAGATCAAACATTAACAAAAAACAGACTGTGATACTTTGCATCATCTTTGCGCTGTCCATGATATCTCTTGTACTGACAGCGGGAAATGCGATATCAAAGATGAGCAAGGAAAAATATGAAGCCGAGATAACATTCATCGGACTGCCCGACGGCACTGTATTCGGGACATTTACCGACAGCAATAACGAACTTCATAAAGATGTTCCGCTTTATCAAAGCAGCGAGTATTCGATAAACGGGAAAAGCCCCGAATCACAGTACGGCAAAAAGATAAAGATAGTCTATGACCCCGACACGGACGATATAGACAAGGCGCCGACATTCACGGTGAATGACGCGATGTGCCTTACGGCGGCCTTGCTTTCGGGCGCCATGCTTTTAAATAAAAAAAGAAAAATAAACAGAAGAAAGACTGATAACTAAACCGGAGACATCACTATGAACAAAGATATACAGCTATTGGAAGAACTGTCATTAAATGTTCAGGCAGCTTTGAAAACAAGGATCTACGACGGCTGGATAATGAGATTCTGCAAAGGGTATACCAAAAGGGCAAATTCTGTATGGCCGCTGTATGTATCATATGATGATACCGATGAAAAGATAATAACCTGTGAAAAGCAGTATGAAACGGCCGGGCTTCCCTGCATATTCAAGCTGACGGACAACAATGCAGACCTTAATGAAAGGCTTGAAAAACGCGGTTATGAAAAGCTTGACCCCACAGACGTAATGACGCTGAAGCTTGATAAAAACAGCTTTGATACCATAACAGAAGGTTTTATTTCAGACAGTACTCTGACAGATAAATGGCTTTCGGCGTACTGCGGATTTGAAGGTATCCGCAGCAGCGAAGTACAAAAACTGATACCTGATATGCTCTCAAATGTAATGGTGGAAACACTGTACTGTGCCGTGGAAAACAACGGAATGACTGTTTCATGTGCCTCGGCGGCAATAGAGCGCGGATATATGCTGATACAGAATGTTGTTGCCGACCCGGACAAAAGAAGAATGTGCTTCGGAAGTGCTGTATGTATGGGACTTCTCGGCTGTGCCGCAGAGAATGGCGTTCACACAGCTTATTTGCAGGTCGTACAAAGCAACACCGCCGCCTGTGAGATGTATAAGAAGCTCGGATTTGAAAAAGTGTATACATATTGGTATATGCGTAAAAAGTAAATAAATGATATTATAAAGGAAGATGTAAAATGGAAATCTCAAATGAAACACGGTCGCAGATACTTGTAGACGCACTGCCCTACATACAGAAGTATCACAACAAGATAGTAGTTGTAAAATACGGCGGAAATGCCATGACCAACAACGAACTTAAAGAAGCCGTTATGGAGGACATTGTTCTTCTTACCGAGGTAGGCATAAAGGTAGTGCTTGTACACGGCGGCGGTCCCGAGATAAATGCAATGCTCAAAAGAGTGGGTATTGAGTCTAAGTTTATCGGCGGTCTGCGCTATACCGACGCCGAAACTATCGACATAGTAAAAATGGTGCTTGCAGGAAAGCTGAACAAAGAGCTGGTATCGGCACTTCAGCTTCACGGTGCAAAGGCGCTCGGTCTGTGCGGCATAGACGGACAGATAATCATGGCTGAAAAGCTGGAAAGCGACGTGGACCTCGGATATGTGGGTCAGATAAAGAGCGTATCGACAAAGCCTATCATAGACACCATAAACAGCGGTTATGTGCCGATAATCTCAACAGTTGCCACATCTGCTGACGGTCAGTGTTACAATATAAATGCCGATACCGCCGCAGCAAGAATAGCATCATGCCTGAGAGCAGAAAACCTTATTCTCATGACAGATATCGCAGGTCTTTTACAGGACAAGGATGACCCGAGCACACTGATACCGTCGGTAAACGTAAGCGATGTGCCCTATCTCAAAAAGACAGGCGTTATAAGCGGAGGCATGATACCCAAGATAGACTGCTGCGTGGAGGCAGTCAGACGAGGCGTCAAGAGGACCACCATAATAGACGGAAGAATACCGCACTCGATACTTATTGAGCTGCTTTCAAACGAGGGCGCAGGTACGGAATTCATCTGATAATAATATTCCACCTTTCCCTGCGTACCGAGTCTAATAACAGCATGACCAAACGAAAGGTGATAAAATGAAATTAAACATATACGCCGATAACATCGAAGAATATCTGAAATGCGACAGTATAATCGACTATGATAATACAGAAGTAGCAGAACTGGCAGAAAAATTATACCGTGATTCGGATAATGAGACCGATTTTATCAGAAAAGCGTATGAATATGTAAGGGACTATATCTCACATTCGGCTGACATAATGGCTGACGAGGTGACCTGTTCTGCTTCAGAAGTATTAAAAGCAGGCCATGGGATATGTTTTGCAAAGTCACATTTGCTGGCTGCTTTACTTCGATGCAAGGGCGTTCCGGCAGGGATGTGTTATCAAAAGCTGATACTGGATGATGTAACAGCACCTGTACTGATATATCACGGCCTGAACGGAGTATACCTCAAGGAATATCAAAAATGGATCAGACTTGATGCAAGAGGAAACAAGCCCGGGGTAAATGCACAGTTTTCGGTCGATAAAGAACAGCTTGCATTTGATGTCCGCAAGGATAAAGGTGAGACCGATGATCATACCATTTATCCCTGTACAGACAAGTATATTGCAGCCAGACTGAAAAATTCAGATTCAAGAGAAAAACTATGGGATGACCTGCCCGATGTACTTGCATATGAAGCAGATACATAAACACATACAATAAGGAGAGAAGCAAAATGACATTACCATTTACAAACACCACAGAGCTCAGAGATAACAACTCATCTGATTATGACTTGATATCAAAACACAACAATCTTAAAAGAGAAAAAGACGGCATAAGAAATACCGTTACTCTTGCAACGATAATCATTCTGACTATATTGGTCGATATCTTCCTGTTTTTCAGAGGTTTTACATTAAACTGGAGAGGATATGTACTCAGTGCTATCATTTGCTCATTTCCCGGATATTTTCTGAGCAATTTGATAATAAAATTCAAATACGGAGATGAGATGCCGAAAACCAGTCAGCCCAAAACAGTAACATATACTTTCAGCGACAGCGGCATTAAATCAGTAAGCGGAATGTCGATAGACTATATTATGTACAGTGATATAACTGAAGTAACACAGGATCCGTATTATTACTATATGAATACCAGAATGAAGAAGCATCATGTAAGCAAGTCGGGATTCAGCACTTCTTCGGAAGACTTTGAAGAGCTGATGAAAAGCAAGGGTATATCAGTACGCATATGATATCAGAAGAAAATACAAATGACCTGCTGTTTGAAAATAAAACGACCATAAACAGCAAGGAAGAATTCTTTGAGATAGAAAAGATCTATGTGAACTCTCAGAAAAAGCCGTATTACTTTTTGAAATTATTTGTCTTCTTCTTTATTATCGGCATTGTGGCAGGCGTTCTGAGAGACCCGATCGAATTTGTAATATGTATGATCCTCTTCGCACTCATATCTGTATCATATCTGATGAGATCGAAAAAACAGCTGAATGCTTCTCTGGAAAAGCTGTATTCGGAAAACAGAGCTCTTATAGAAGGGGTAGAAAAAACCAATCGTTTCTATAACAGCAAAGCATCAACCGAAAGCAGTGTCAATTCACTGGAATACCCCTACAGTGATATATCGCAGGTCCTGATCTGCGGAGTACGTATGATCATAATAGTATATACCCGTATGGTATTTATATCGCTTGACGGATTTACAACAGGAAACAAATTTGATTTTCTTGAGCACATCAAAAGAAATGTAAGTCCGGATAAAATAAGATTTTTAGAAAACAAAAAGGAGAAATAGCCATGAACACTATAGAACAGTTCAACGAACACATAATGGGAAGCTATGGCAGGTATGACCTGGTACTTGAAAAAGGCGAGGGACGCACTGCTACAGCCGAGGACGGAAAAACATATATCGATTTTGGTTCCGGAATAGGCACTAACAGTCTGGGATACTGCAATGACAAATGGGTCGAAGCGATATGCGCTCAGGCACACAATATACAGCATACATCAAATTACTACTATACAAAGGTACAGGCTGATTTTGCAAAAAAGCTTTGTGAAAGCGCAGGATATTCAAAGATGTTCTTTGGAAACAGCGGTGCAGAGGCTAACGAATGCGCTATAAAGATCGCAAGGAAATACAGCTTTGACAAATACGGAAAAGATGCTGAAAGAAACATAATAGTTACACTTAAAAACAGCTTTCACGGCAGGACGGTCACAACGCTTTCCGCTACCGGACAGGATGTTTTCCACAACTACTTCTTCCCTTTCACACCCGGTTTCGTAAATACCGAGGCAAATAACATCGATGACCTGAAAAAGGTGCTTGCCGAAAACAAAGGCAAGGTATGCGCTGTTATGTTTGAGTTTATTCAGGGTGAGGGCGGTGTGATATCCCTCGATCACGAATATGTAAACGCTATATTTGAAGAATGCGCTAAAGACGATATACTTACCATTGCTGACGAAGTACAGTCGGGTGTAGGACGTACGGGCAGTCTGCTGACAAGCGAACAGTACGGAGTAAAGCCTGATATAACAACGCTTGCAAAGGGTCTTGCGGGCGGTGTGCCGATCGGTGTTTGCCTTGCTACGGAAAAGTGCGCAGATGTACTTACCCCCGGAACACACGGTTCGACTTTCGGAGGAAACCCTATAGCCTGTGCAGGCGGAAACGCTGTACTTGACACTGTGCTTGAAGAAGGATTCCTTGACACAGTTGTACAGAAAGGTTATTACTTCTGGCAGAAACTGAACGAAATGCCCGAAGTAGAGCACGTTGACGGACTCGGACTTATGATAGGCGTAAAACTCAAATCAAAGGACGCACACGATGTCGCAAAGGCCTGCCTTGACAACGGACTGCTTATACTGACTGCTAAAGAAAAGCTGAGGTTCCTGCCTCCTCTCAACATCACATATGAAGAAATAGACAAGGGTCTTGCGATTCTTGCTGAGGTACTGAAGTGAGCGGCATAAAAGCAGCTTTGGCAAGTGATGAAGACATCGCAGCTGCAGCTGATCTGATATTTTTGTACCGCAGCTTTTACGGCGTTCAGGATCAGAACAAAGATGAGATATATTCTTTTGTAAAAGAAAGGATATCGAACGAACAGTCAAAGATATTCATAGCTAAGGACGAACAAGGAAAAGCTGTCGGTTTTATTCAGCTGTATCCTTCATACTCTACCGTATCACTCAGACCCCAATGGATACTGAATGATCTCTATGTAGTCGAAGAATACAGAAGAAAAGGTGCGGCGACAGCGCTCATGACAGCGGTTAAAGAATACTTCAGAGATAGAGCCAAGGGATTTATACTCGTTACCGACAAAACAAATCATACTGCCAAAAGCTTTTATGATAAAAACGGCTGGAAAACCAACGAATATGATTTCTACACATTTTACTATTGATATTCAGTACAATATACGGGAGGTGTATGTATGAATCTGGCTGACGGAAAAATAGACGGCGGAAAAAAATTCGATTTTGGCCGTACTTCTGATGATTACGCCAAATACCGTGATATATATCCAAATGAGTTCTATGAAAAGCTTGCCGCCGGCGGTATCGGAATAAAAGGTCAGAAGATCCTTGACCTCGGTACAGGAACAGGAGTTTTGCCAAGAAATATGCAGAAGTTCGGGGCAAAATGGACAGGCATCGATATATCCGAAAATCAGATAGAACAGGCGAAAAGGCTTGCGTCATCAGAGGGTTCGGACATAGACTTTCTGTGCAGCGCCGCAGAGGAACTTGACATCCCCGACGGAAGTTTTGACGCTGTAACTGCCTGTCAGTGCTTCTGGTACTTTGATACCAAAACACTAATACCTAAGCTGGATAAACTGCTTAAACCTCACGGTATGCTTGCAGTGCTTGAAATGGCATGGCTGCCATATGATGATGCACTTGCCGGAGAATGTGAAGAATTGATTTTAAAGCATAATCCAAAATGGACAGGCAGAGGATATACCCGAAAAGAGGTCTATATAAACGATGATGTACTTGAAAAGTTTGATATCATCAAACGTGAGGGCTTTGATGTGAATGTGCCATTTACCCGCGAAAGCTGGCATGGAAGACTCCGCGCTTGCAGAGGTACTGCGGCTTCAATGTCTGAATGCGAACTTTCAGCCTGGGAAAAGGACAATAAGACCCTGCTTGAAGAAAAAGCACCGGAGAACTTTTGCATACTTCATCATGCAGCTATGTGCTTACTACGCAAAAAGCAATAAGATCTGTAAAATAATTCTTGAAAGGAAAGAAAAGATATGAAACATTTACTCAAATTACTCGATCTTTCCAAGGAAGAGATAATCGAGATACTCAACCTTGCAGACCAGTTAAAGTACGAAAACAAAAACGGAATTGAGCATAAGCGGCTTGCCGGAAAAACACTGGGAATGATATTCCAGAAGTCGTCTACCCGTACCCGTGTCAGCTTTGAAACAGGTATGTACCAGCTCGGCGGTCAGGCACTGTTTCTGTCAAACCGCGACCTGCAGATAGGCAGAGGCGAACCTGTGCAGGATACAGCACGCGTACTGTCCAGATATTTGGACGGTATAATGATCCGCACCTTTGAGCAGAAGGAAGTTGAAGATCTCGCAGAATATGGCAGCATCCCGATAATCAACGGTCTGACTGATTTCTGCCACCCCTGTCAGGTACTTGCAGACCTTATGACTATCCGCGAGCACAAGGGCCGTCTTGACGGACTTAAGCTGACATATATTGGCGATGGAAACAACATGGCTAACTCACTTATAGTCGGCGGACTTAAAGTAGGCATGACAGTAGCTATCGCCTGCCCCGATGATTATCAGCCTGACCCCGAGGTGCTTGCATTTGCCAAGGACTTTGGCGACAAGTTCATAATGACAAGCGACATTCAGGCTGCTGCAAAGGACGCTGATGTGCTTTACACAGATGTATGGACTTCAATGGGTGAAGAAGCTGAGACCGAAAAACGCAAGAAGGCTTTTGCAGGATATCAGATAAACGATGATGTTATGGCTGTTGCTAAGGATGACGCAATGGTACAGCATTGTCTGCCTGCACACCGTGAAGAGGAAATTACCACAAAAGTCTTTGAAGCACACGCTGATGAGATATTTGATGAAGCTGAAAACCGCCTGCACGCTCAGAAGGCCGTAATGGTCAAAGTAATGGGCGGAGAATGATATGTAAATTATGCCCTGATGACCGTCTTTACAAAAAGTGTTTCATCAGGGCATTCTCTTTGCATTTTATAAAAATTCAAAAAAAATTTCCAAAAAGGCTTGCAATTCGGGACACGATATGTTATAATATATGTATATTGCAAATCGGGACACGGAAAGGACGTGACGCATAATGAGTACGCTCGAGATCGTTGCAGGAATAATCCTTATTCTTTGCAGCGTTATCATAATCCTTGTAGTGCTTGCACAGGATACCAAGGATGACGGACTTACTTCCGCTATAGGCGGCGGATATAATGAATCGTTCTATGAGAATAATATGTCAAGAACAAAAGATGCAAAGCTTTCAAGATTTACTAAAGTCGCAGCTGCACTTATCTTCATTATAACGCTTGCTATGAACGTTATTGTTAATCTGAAAAAATAACAATACCCGCCCTGCATATTTAGCAGGGCATATTTTTTGATGACAGATAAAAGAGGTAAAAGATGAGAAAAGAATTTGAGAAGTTTATAATCGACAGATTAAAAAAGAACAAACAGGGTCTGACTTTTGACGAGCTGTACAAACCGCTCAAAGGTCAGATGGGCAAGCGTGACCTTGACAAAGGACTTGAAAGCCTTTCAAAACACGGGAAAATCATAAACACAGGCAGAAAATACATAATACCCGCTGATGCCAAGACCATAATCTGCAAGGTAAGCAGGATAAAGAAAACCTTCGGATTCGTGCGTGACACTGAATCAGACAATGAATACTTTGTTGCAGGAAGATATCTTAACGGTGCACTGCCCGGTGATACCGTAAAGGTGCAAACCTATATCGGCAGAGATGATAAGACCGAAGGACGTGTTATCGAGATACTTGAGGAATCTTTTTCAAGATTTACCGGTAATATCGTAAATGAATTCGGTGAGCTTAAGGTAGTGCCCGACACTCTTTCAAAATACGCTATGAAGATAGAAGACCCCGATCTCTTTGAGCTGCGTGAGGGTGATAAGGTACTTGCCGAGATAAGCTTTAGAGGAGCAAGTCACGCAGAC
This sequence comes from uncultured Ruminococcus sp., assembly GCA_902797535.1. Taxonomy (GTDB): domain Bacteria; phylum Bacillota; class Clostridia; order Oscillospirales; family Ruminococcaceae; genus YE71. Next base: position 9,014 of record CADBTD010000027.1, read on the forward strand.
CACAAATGCAGGATAGTAATGAGCTTCGGAAGCTCACTTAAAGCAAGCGTGTGCGCAATGAGCGTGCTGAGTCTTAATGCATTGACACCAATATTCCCTCCCGAGGTCATTTTTGAAGCCAAGCAGGTATCAGATTACAGGGCAATATCGTCCGAGATACCTAACCGTCTTGACCTGAGACATCTGCCGATATTCACAATTGACGGTGCGGCAACCAAGGATATCGATGACGCTATCTCAGTTGAAAAGACTGAGAACGGCTACAGACTCGGTGTGCATATCGCTGATGTATCACATTATGTAAGACCTAAGTCAAAGCTCGATGAAGAGGCATACCGCAGAGGCACCAGTGTGTATTATGCAAACAGAGTGATCCCCATGCTCCCCCCCGAGCTTTCAAACGGAATATGCTCGCTGAATCCGCAGGAAGACAGACTTGCTTTCTCAGCACTTATGGAGCTTGACAAAAACGGTATGATAACCGACTATAAATTTGCCAAGACCGTGATACGTTCAAGAGTGAAGGGAGTTTACAGCGAGATAAACGAACTTCTTGAAGGCTATAACGCAAAGGCGCTGTGTGAAAAATATGCTGAGGTCATTGACTGTCTGCCTGTGATGAAAGAACTTGCAGATATACTCAAGGGCAACAGGATACACAGAGGTGCACCTCAGATCTCCACCACAGAAAGCGAACTTATCATTGATGAAAATGATTTCTGCATAGACGTAAGACCTCACGAAAGCGGTCTGAGTCAGGAACTTATCGAGGACTTTATGTTATGCGCCAATGAATGTGCTGCCAGATTTGGCACTGAAAACGGACTTCCCTTTGTTTACAGAGTGCATGAAGATCCGCCGGCTGATAAGCTGGAATATCTCAGTACAAGTCTTACAGAACTGAATATACCGCATAACTTTGATAAGGGTGTAAAACCGAAAGTGCTTTCTGAGATACTGGAGTGGGAACGCGGCACAGAAAGGTTCCCTGTGGTAAATAATCTTGTACTTCGATCAATGGCTAAGGCAAGATATGATGCGGAAGCGCTCGGACATTTCGGACTTGTGCTCAAGGATTATGCACACTTCACATCACCTATACGCCGATACCCGGATCTTGCTATACACAGAATTATGACAGATTTCCTTGCAACAGGAAATGCTGAGGAATGTACGGAAAGATTCACAAAGTTTGCTCATTCGGCTGCAGCCCAGGCTACAGACACCGAACTTGTTGCGATGCAGACCGAGCGAGCCTGTGAAGACTGCTACAAGGCGGAATTCATGAAGCAAAAGCTTGGAGAGGTATATGAGGGCGTTATTATCTCATGCGTGCCTCATGGTATG
>CADBTD010000028.1 GCA_902797535.1 uncultured Ruminococcus sp.
AAGGAAACAATTCTGCAATATTATTATACAAGAATGATCAAAAGTTATTATGAGGAGATGCATCATGGATAACAAAAGGTTTAATGTTTGTATACTTGCTGCCACACTGACAGACCTTTTCTCAAACGAACTTGTCAAGGGCGCTGTATCTGCGGCCAGGCGTCTTGATATAAACCTTACTGTAATGCCTGGAAAATACCTTGGCATCCAGAATATAAATGACGGTTTTGAAGCATTTTATGAATATCAGTATAATGTGCTGTTCAGATATGCTGCAAATGCACATTTTGATTATATAATAGCACCTGTAGGCACAATAGCCTATGTGTATAACAATAAGCTGAAAAAAAGATTTCTCGACAGCTTCTCGGGAACTCCCGTATTATGTGTTGCATCTGAGATAGACGGGTATGACTGTCTTGAATTTGACAACAAGGCGGGCATAATCTCTGCGGTAAATTATCTTGCAGAGCGCGGGAGAAAACATATAGGTATCATGGCAGGAAGCTCTGAAAACTGTGAATGTATCGAAAGATACGAAGCATACAGGGAAAGCCTTGAAAGGAATGGTCTTGTTTTCAGGGACAGCTATCTCAGATTCTGCGATATGTCATATGACTGTACAGAAGATGCAGAACGCCTGTTTGACGAAAATCCCGAGCTCGATGCGGTGATATGCATAAATGATATAATCGCTTCGGTAGTATACAATGTTATCCAGAAACGCGGAAAGACCGTGGGAGAAGACATTGCTGTAATAGGCTTTGACGATCAGCCGTTTGCAAAAGAAATGACACCGCCTCTTGCTACCGTCAGAGCTGATGCATTCGAGCTGGGGAGCCGCTGCGTTGAAAAAGCCTATAATTATCTCAGCGGAATAAAAGACGACAGACATCTTGTTGAAACAAGATTCATACCGCGTGCTTCATGCTTTGTGGATAAGCATTTTATAAAAGCGCCTGAAATGCTGTTTGTCGGCACTACTTCCGAAATAAAGAAAAATCTTATGGATTATATATCAGACGGAACAGCCACAGTCAAGGACGCAGAAATGATCTTTACTCCCCTGTCCGAACTTATAGATCATCTTGAAAATGAGTTTTTTTACACCCGTGCGAATGAATCTTCCGTAAATGACGCATATCAGAAGATAGTGGATGTATTCAGAAACGATAAGGCATTTAACGGTGAGACATCAAAGCTATATATGCTTCAGGAAAACCTTTGTACATGGCTGATCAGAAACTGTCTTTAAGAGAATCTTCAATATACCCGAAAGATCATAAACAGCATCAACCGAGACATTGGCGAATCATCAAAAGCATTGCCCAAAAGGTATATCGAACGTACTCATCTTGATAATATTTTTATAAGAGACTCCCTCATGTTCGGCGGAAATCTTAAAGAAAGCTATGCAGATATACTGAAACGGCTTTGTGAAATAGGTTCTTTGACAAGTTATCTGTATATACTTGAAAATCCTGTGGAATATAATGACGGTTAGGATTATCCCGACGATATTACATGGCTGTTCAAATCCTATTGTTATGGAGCAGATTGCTATAATGTTCCCGAATCAGAGCAAAAAATGGATACCGCAAGCGTATTCTGCAATCCAAGACTGATATCTGACCGTGCAAGGATACTGATAGCAGCTGATCTGTTTTCAGCAAATATCCAATACGGCCTTGCACTTTTTGAGCCTGAAGACGATGACTTTATCGATGAGCTTGAGCTTGTGTCATATCAGCTCAGTTCTGCTGTAAGATCGCTGGATATGCTGCGAAATCTGAACAATCTGCTCACTGAAACAAGGCTTGCACTTGCTATGGCTAACGACTATAAATACATTTACTGCATAAATAAAGAAAACGGCGGCTACATAAAATATGAGCGCGAAAGGACCGACAAAGATTTTATTCAGAAATCCAAAGGAACTGATTTTTTTGCCGACTGCAGGAAAGAGTGTGAGTCGAATATATACGAAGAAGATGCGGCGCTTTTTGCGGATATATCCTCAAAAGCAGCATTTCTCGAAAGGATAGCAAGCGGCGAACTGTTTAATTTCGACTACCGCTATTTAAAGGACGGCATACCGATCTATCACCGTCTGAAAACCATCATAGGAAAGGACGAGAATGAAGGTATAGTATTTATCGGTGTCACCGATATAGACAAACAGAAGCGATATGAATTAAAGGCCAATGAAGAACGGCTGAAATTTGCGAGGATATCAAATGCACTTGCATCAAGATATGAACTGCTGTACTATATAAATACAGTTACGGGAGAATACTCGACCTATACCTCCGGCGGCAAATACAGCGAACTTTCTTCGGGCAGCCATGGAGATGATTTTTTCTCGGATGCAAAAATAAACGCGGGACTTTTCACTCATCCCGAAGACATTGAGATCGTCAGGAACCATTTGCAGAAAGATAAACTGCTGATGATGCTTAAGGAAGATGAAACAGTTTCTCTGTCATACAGGATTGTTATCAACGGTGAAGTTCAGTACATGAACATGAATGCGGTAAGAATGACAGATGACGATGATTTTGTGGTCATCGCAGTCAGCAACGTTACTGCCGCAAAACTTCGTGAACTTGAGATGAAAGCTGAACTTTTCAGAGATTCCCTTACAGGCGTAAAGAATAAAACCGCATACAGCAGCACCGAAAAAAAGATGAACTCACTTATCAGGGAAAACGCCTCAGAAGACTTCTCTGTTTTTGTATTTGACCTTAATGACCTTAAAAAGATCAATGACAATCTCGGGCACGATGAAGGTGACAAATACATTCGTGCAGGTTCTGCGCTGATATGCGAGATTTTCAACCATTCACCCGTTTTCAGGATAGGCGGCGATGAATTTGCGGCCATACTGACGGGAAACGATCATAATATCAGGGCACAGCTAAAAGCAAAAATAAAAGAACAGGCAGAAAACAACAAACGTCACGGCGGTGTTGTTGTTGCTGTAGGAAGTGCTGACTTTTCAGCTGACAGTGACACCTGTGTGCTTGATGTATTCAAAAGAGCCGACAAAGAAATGTATGAGGATAAACACAGATTAAAGAGTACCCCATAAATACTCCATGCGCCGGCAGGCTGCTTGAGGCTATGCAGTGTACTCAGCCTACGCTCTCCCACCACATGAAGATACTCTGCGACAGCGGTCTTGTGGTCGGCA
>CADBTD010000029.1 GCA_902797535.1 uncultured Ruminococcus sp.
ATGTCAAGTCCGTAGCGGTCATATATCGTCTTGTTTATGTACAGAGTTTCGGCATTCATCGCAATAGGCACAGCGTTCAGCACGCCGTTTCTTCGGCCGTAACTCAGTATCTCTTCCGAGAATCCTGTGAGGTCAACTATGTCTGTCAGCTTTTCGATATCATAGTAACCCTGTCCGTCCTCGGAATACTGTGTCAGCCAGCCGACATTTATCTGCATGACATCGGCTTCCGTGCCGGATATCATCTGTACCTTGCTTCTCGCCTCATAACCTGACCATTCCGAGTAATTGCACTTGACCTTTATCTCGGGATGCATCTCTTCAAATCTCTGCATGGCTTCGATGGTATATTCGTTTCGTGTGTCATTTCCCCACCACGAAAGAGTTATCTCTGTCTGTTTGACCTGTTCGTGTACTACGGGGGCTTCGCCGCATGAACCAAGCGCTACTGCCGCCAGTACAGCAGCAAGTATCCTTTTTTTCACAGCTATCCCTCGCTTTCTGTCACTTCATCGTATGTTCTGACAGTGTTCTTTCCCGACTTTTTAGAGCTGTAAAGCGCCTTGTCACAGGCAGCATAAAGTGTTTCAAAATCCCTGCCGTTGCGCGGGAAAAGCGCCGTGCCGATACTTACGGAAATGCCTGTGCCGCTTTCTTTTACCTTTCTTCTGAGTTCCTCGCACTGTTTGATGAGCATATCAGCAAATATCTCTTCTGAATCACTGCGGGTATTCACCAGTACACAGAATTCGTCGCCGCCTATGCGGCCGATATAGTCGTTGTCTGTGAATGTTGTCCTCAGTATGCTTCCCATCTTTTCAAGCACTCTGTCACCTTGCGCATGACCAAGGGTATCGTTCACGCTCTTGAAATCATCGATATCTATTATGACAAGAGCCCGGTATTCGTCATTTCGTGAGCTTGCAAGGCAGTTTGCCGCATATTCCTCAAAGGTCAGCTTGTTGAGAATACCTGTCAGCAGGTCTATCTTGGCCTGTTCATCGAGTGTTGAAACTATTCTCTTTACAGGCTTTGTGAGAAGATATGAAAGATACAGCCCCACAAGCGCCGCTGCAGCAGCTGCTACAGCACCTGTTATGTAGATATATCTTGTCATCTCGTTTTTCTCAAGCAGTATTATCTGTGTCGGTATCGAGCATACTACATACCATTCACCGCACTTGTTTGCCGAAACAAGATATTTGTCGTCCATGACCGAAGCCGCGGCCTGATCCGATATCCTGCTTTTTATATCATCATGAAGCGCTTCGCCTACTTCAGACGGTGTCTTTGAGTAAAGAATGTTGAAGTTCTGATTTACAAGGCGTATCTCCATATCGCTGAGGGTTTCGGGGTTGTCAAATACATTGTCCAGTTCTTTGGCATAGAAGCTGATGACGAGAACGGCGTTTTCATGTACTTTTTTTACATAGTATATGCGCTTGAAATCATTTTCGTAACCTGTTGCCCAGCCGTCGTTTGTGCGGGGGCGTGAGATCATCGAACTGAGTTCGGAAAATATCCTGTCGCCGAAAAGGCTGTATGTCGCATTTGATATTTTTCCTACGGTTCTGTTGTTTCGGTAAACTATGCCGTAGTCAACAAAGTTCTCCATTATGCAAAGGCTGTACAGCTTCTGAGATATGATCTTTTCTTTGTTGATAGCCTCATATTCATCATTGTTCGGGTCTGTGGCATCATATTCATAGGCCTCTTCTTCACCGAAAGCAAGGGTAGCTATAGTCTCCATGCGTGAAAGATAGCTGTCAAGATTCAGTTCCATCTGTACGTTCAGAGATGAAGTAAGTGATATCACCTTGTTTTTCAGCACCTCATCGGTCTTGTTCACAGCCAGCTTTGTAACGATAGATACCGTAAGGGTGACAAGCAGGGCATATCCTATTATCATTGAAAGCTGTATCCTGCGGATATGCTTCAAACTGTTTTTATCCGTTTTAGACATAGTTTCCCCCCTTTTTTTCGGTATAACTAATCAATATTATTATATCACGATTGTGAATAAATTGCAATAGCTTTTTTACATTTTTTATACAAAAATGTTATTTTTGCTGTTGTAACGCCATGCTTTGTAAAAAAAGGCCGGAATTATGTGATGGAAAATATCATTTTATCAGACAGAGTTCGATCTCGGAACGTTATTTCAAATATTGAACATTCGGAATGATAAAGCATCTCGAAAGTGCCTGTTGCTGAAAAAATACTTGAATTTATGCATAAACTGTGGTATACTGGATTTATACTCGTTTTTAGCAGAAGGACGAAGCATTCTCGCCGATCGGGTACACCCGATCACATAAAAGACATAAAGTAAATGCGTTTTAACGCAAACAGGAGGTTGACGGAATGGACATCAAGAGCATAAAGGACACTGCCGCAAAAACGGCGGCAAAGGCAGGAGAGACCGCTGCAAAAGCAGGCAAAACTGCGGCAAAGGCAGGAAAGAACGTCTATAAAAAGGCTGGAGAGGTCAAGAAAAAAATAGACGCACAGACCAAGGTCAGGACCACTCAGGTCATAGACGAGAACGTGCTTCTTGCGCTGCTTGACGACCTATATAAAAAGGCGCTTACAGGCATCCCTAAGGTCAGCGACCCTGTTGAAAAGCTGGCTGATGACTACTTCATAAAGTACGGCACTACCTCAAAGGCCGCAAAGGCGCTGCTTAATGCAGGAACCGCAAAATGCGGAGCTTCGGGATTTCTGACGGGTCTCGGAGGCTTTATAACCATGCCTGTGACCATACCTGCCAATCTCGGCAGTCTGCTTTATATGCAGATAAGAATGGCTGCCGCCGCCGCAAGACTCGGCGGATTCGATATCTATTCCGAAGAAACAAAGGCGCTTGTCTATGTGTGCCTGACAGGCAGGGATGCCCATGAGATACTGAAGAAGATACATACGGAAACTGCAAGGAATTTCACCACCAAGGCGGGAGATATCCTTCCCAACAAGATGTTCAGCAGCGTAAGTCATAAAATGGATTTCCGCTTTATAGTCAAATTCATAGCAAAGCGTTCGGTGAGATTTATCGACGCTGTCCCTGTAGCAGGCGGTGTTTTCGGCGGCGCTCTTGATGCAGCAGACACTAAAAAAGTTGCTGATAATGCTTTCAGCCTGTTCATAGTGAAGGAACTGCCGGGTATTGCCGGTCCGGACGGAAAGGAAGATAACATATGACTGCACCTCTTGCAGACAGGATACGTCCGAAAAAACTTGATGATGTTGTCGGACAGAAAGACCTTCTCGGTGAGGGAAAGCCGCTGCGCCGTATAATCGAGGGCGGCAGGATACCGAATATGATATTCTACGGTCCTTCGGGAGTAGGAAAGACAACTGTCGCAAGGATAATCGCCGAAAATGCAGGGATGACCATGTATCAGATGAACGGCACTTCGGCATCAACTGCGGATATAAAACAGGTCATAGCCGATTCTCAGAGTCTTTTTGGTTCAAACGGCATTCTGCTGTATCTTGATGAGATACAGTACATGAACAAGAAACAGCAGCAAAGCCTCCTTGAATATATCGAGGACGGAAGTATCACGCTGATCTCTTCCACCACGGAAAACCCCTACTTTTATGTGTATAATGCGATAATCAGCCGTTCAACGGTCTTTGAATTCAAGCCTGTCATGCCTGAAGATGTGATACCCGCTGTGAGAAGAGCATTTTCGCTGATAGCAGAGGATACGGGCATAAAGCTGCGGCTTGAAACCGGTGTGTGTGAACATATCGCTTACGGCTGCGGCGGAGATGTAAGAAAGTCGGTTACTACTGCGGAACTTTGTGCTATGTCTGCGGATAACGACGGCACACAGATCACAGTTACCCTTGATACCGCAAAACAGCTCACACAGCGCAGCAATATGAGATATGACCGTGACGGTGATCAGCATTACGACATTCTCTCTGCTTTGCAGAAGTCGATAAGAGGCTCTGATGAAAACGCCGCACTGCACTATGCCGCCCGTCTTATCGAGGCGGGGGATATCATCTCGCTTTCCCGAAGACTGCTTGTTATTGCAAGCGAGGATATAGGTCTTGCTTATCCTCAGGCAGTGCCGATAGTCAAAGCGTGTGTTGACAGCGCCATGCAGCTCGGCCTTCCCGAGGCAAGGATACCCCTTGCTGAGGCTGTGGTGCTGCTGGCTACCGCACCAAAGTCAAATTCTGCATACCTTGCAATGGCAGCGGCACTTGAGGACCTTAAAACGGCAGGTTCTGCCGATTTCCCCAGACATTTGCAAAATAAGCATTTTGACGGTGAAAATGCTGAGGTGCGGGGTCAGCATTATCTGTATCCGCATGATTATCCCGATCATTGGGTCGAGCAGCAATATCTTCCTGATGTGCTTAAAGGTCACGTTTACTACACTTTTGGTGAAAACAAGACCGAGCAGGCGGCGAAAGCCTATTGGGAACGGATCAAGGGGAAAAACGGAAAATAAAGAGTTTTTGCTATTGTGCTTACAAATAAAGCCGACGCAGTCGTGTATAAACTGCGCCGGCTTTTTTGTATTTGTCTGCCTTACTGTGGGGGTTTTAAGTGAAATATATTGACAAAAAACATCACTTCGGGATATATGTACGAAAAAATGTACTGTTTGTCGAATTTTGTACCCTTACTATTTAAATAGTATAGAACATATGTTCTTTTCTGTTACACAAATATTAACAAAAAGCATAGATTCGAGGATGATTTTCGGAGAGAAGATGGTTCAGTACGATAAATCGTACTGATAAAAATGAATTTAGCAGTACAATAAAATGTACTCTAATCACTGCTGAATTCGGAAAAGACCATTTTTACGCACTCTTGAGGACTGTATCTCCAGTGAGTCAAATGACCGTCGGTGATGAAGTAGTTGAAGCGCATCGGGTAAGCACTGCTGTGAAGTACATCGACTATTGTGAGTTTCAGCTTCATTTTTTCGGGGCGGATCGCCTTGACGCATACGGTTACGCACTGCCCCGGTGAAATGCCTTCCTGCGGTTCTGAAAGTCCGGCAAGATTAGGAGCGACTTCTATAAATATCCCATAGCTTTCCACCGAACGGACTATTCCCGGAACAGCCGCTCCCACCTCAAACTTTTCTGCATTCTGTTCCCATGTGCCGAGCAGTTCACGGTGACTGAGGCCTATCCGTCCGTTTTCCTTGGACTTTACAACAGCGTATATGTACTGACCGTTGTAGAATCTGTCATTAGGGTGTGATATCCTTGAGACCGATATCGTGTCTATAGGCATAAGTGAGGGTATGCCGCATCCTATGTCAGCAAATGCCCCGAAGGGTTCCATGTGCGTTATCCTTGCCGGTATGACATCTCCGCAGGTCAGCTTTGATACATATTCGTCAAGGCATCTGCGCTGTGCCTTTTCACGGGAAAGTATATAAAGCGGCGCACCGTCAGCTTCGGTGATATCATCTATGACAAAGCATACGGGCTTGTTGACCCTTGAAAGCAGAGCGATATCTCTCGTGGTGCCGTCCTTTATCCCGACAGCGCCCTCTGTTCTCGGAATAATTCCCTTTGCTGAGGGTATGTCGGCTATAAGGTCATGGGATGCTGTACACATAACAGCACGGGCTTCAAGTATGGTCTGCTCTTCCATTGCTTTTCTCATCAGTGCGGGGTCTGAAAGTATGTTCCTGTTTTCACGGGTATCTGATATTCTGCCTTCAGGGGTGAATCCATTCATTTTTTCTCCCTCTTTCTTGATCGTATGAGCGTTTTTTTGACACACCGTATAGGGTGTCGGTATCGTTTTTATAATCTATATGCAGGCATCGAAGGATATATGAAACGTTTTCGTAAGTTAAAGTAATTGCGCGAAAAGTGCTGTATTAAGCATGAATATAGTTGCAAATTTTTGTGCAGAAATTACAAAGATTTTTTTGAAAGCTTGACATGGTGACGAAATGATGTTAAAATAAGCCATAGTTTGTAACCGGCTTGTAACTTTGCGTTTCCAACGGTTACACTCTGAAAACAATCATGATATTCTTAGAAAGGGCGTGAGTAGGCTCCTTATCTGGCGCAGAAAGAAAGAACGCGCGGGAGCGAAGATGCATGGTCAAAGAACACAGTACAGGAATTATCAGAAGAACGATGACTGCCGTAATGGCAGCAGCTATATTGGCTACCTGTTCAGCAGTAAGCGTATTCGCTGACGAGTACACACAGGAGGGTGAGTATTACCCCGACAATGGCTATGTTACCGAACAGCCTGCCGAGGAACAGCCCGCTGAAGAGCAGCAGCCCGCAGAACAGCAGGAGAACACCGGATTGGTTGAAACACCTGCTGAAGATGAAACAACAAAGGCAGATACAGGTCTTATCTCTGACTCTCCCGCAGTTACCGATGAAAAGGAAGAAATCGATCTTCCCGCTGTAACACTCAGAGGTGAGATAAAGTTCAATAACGGCAACACTCATCCGTGGAACTATCAGACAAGCCGTCTCAGAGTAAGATGGAACAAGGTGGATGGCGCTGCAAGATATCAGATCTGGTGCAAGGGCGGTAAGTACACCGAGTGGACCAAGATCAAGACTCTTCTTTCCAACCACAGCTACTACACAGTAAAGAATCTTGAAAGAGATACCGAATACAGCTTCAAGGTAAGGGCTACCGTTCCCGGACACTGCGGTCCTTTCTCTGAAGTACAGACCCTCAAGACTGCCCGCATGGATTTTGACGAGGCAGGCTGGCAGGCAATGTGCCGCATAGTTTACCATGAGGTCGGCGGTGTCAACGATCCTATGTGGGATGAGCCTATAGTACACGTTGCAGACTGCATCGTAAATCAGTATGAAGCTGCAAAGTACCTCAATCATCCGACCTGGGCACCCTATTACAGAAGATATTCAAACATCCAGAGCATAATCTACCAGAGCGGCGGATTTATGTCAGACTGGGGTCTTACCCGTGACGGCGCGACATACGACAGAACTACCACAAAGGTAAGAAATGCTGTATACGGCGCTGTATACGACAAGATCAAGGTAAATAAAATAGCTCACGACAGAAACGTATTCTTCTGGTGCAATACCTATTATCGTCCGACAGGATACAAGGTTGGCTATACCTACAGGATACCCTGGGGCGGCTGGTTCTCTATCTGGAGAGAATACTGGGGCTGATAAATAAGATCTTTAGACCGAGCTTTATGTTCGGTCTTTTTATTTTGATAAAATACAGCTTTTGGCATATAGCAGCAGTTGACAAACACGATATCTTGTAGTATAATATATTAGAATGCACAAATGCGCTTTGCTGAGGCGGCGCAGAGAGGAGAAGAGTATGTCGATGGATTTCTCGGGCGAGCAGAAACGCCTTGAGGGACTTGAGTTTCTCAGGGAGCATAATGCACGTTATGAGGCTGTACACGGAACTCCGCCTATGTGCCTTGTACACTCATTCGGGTGTCAGCAGAACGTAAGTGACGGCGAAAAGCTGCTGGGGGCACTGGCTGAGGCAGGATATGAACCTACCGACGATATAGATAAGGCACAGCTGATAATATTCAATACCTGCGCTGTAAGAGAAAATGCCGAGGATAAGGTCTACGGCGTGATAGGTGACCTGAAAAAATTCAAGGAAAGCCATAAGGATGTTATCATAGGCGTATGCGGCTGTATGGCACAGGAGCAGAAAAGCGCAGAACGCCTGATGAATACCTACGGTCAGATAGACCTTGTGTTCGGAACATTTGCAAACAGTGAGCTTTACGCAATGCTGAAAGAGCTTCTTGAAAACAGAAGCAGGGTCATGAATATAGCCGAAAAGCCTACAGACCCCGATGAGCAGTTCGTTCAGCTCAGAAAAAATAAGTTCTCGGCTTTTGTGCCGATAATGTACGGCTGCAATAACTTCTGCACCTACTGCATAGTACCGTATGTCAGAGGCCGCGAAAGAAGCCGCAGCCCCGAAAAGGTCATATCCGAGGTAAAAGCACTTGTGGCTGACGGATACAAAGAGATATACCTTCTCGGACAGAATGTAAATTCCTACAGCTACGGCTTTCCGCAGCTGCTCAGACAGATAAACGATATAGAGGGCGACTTCCGCATAAGATTCATGTCAAGCCACCCTAAGGACGCTTCAAAAGAACTTATCGATGCGATAATAGACTGTGACAAGGTCTGCAAGCATCTTCATCTTGCACTTCAGTCGGGCTGCGACAGAGTGCTCGCTGCCATGAACCGCCGCTATACTGCGGATAAGTTCATGGAGATAGTTGATTATGCAAGAGGCAGAAAACCGGATTTTTCGTTTTCTACGGACATAATCGTCGGCTTCCCCGGCGAAACATATGAGGAATTCTGTGAAACAAAGGAATTTGTAAAGAAAGTCAGATTTGATAATATATATTCGTTTGTATACTCGCCGAGGTCGGGCACTAAGGCCGCTGAGCTTCCGGATGAGATAAGCGAAAAGCAAAAGGGTCTGTGGCTGAGAGAGCTGCTGCTCGAAAACCGTGACGTTGCCACCGAATGGATGAAGCGCTTTGTGGGACGTACCTGCAGGGTGCTTGTTGACGGAAAAGGCAGGGATCACGGAATGCTTACCGGAAAGAATGATGAGAACATAATCGTGAATTTTGCGGGCGGCGAAGAGCTTATCGGGCAGTTTGCCGACGTAAAGATAACAGATTCTATGAACTGGGCTGTGAAAGGGGAGCTGGTCTGAATGGATATCAAGATACCTGTCCGTCATGAAACGGGTACATACTCCGTTAACGAAATAAGCGGAGGTACGGGTGAATTTGTGATGAACGTAAATGACAGCGGAATGCTTACCTATACCGCAGGCGATACCGCTGTTACCGTGTACGGCGTGAACGACCCTGCGGCGCTTACCGTCCGCTACAGTGAGGAATGGCTGCTCGAAAGAGTCACCCTCGGTGACAGGCTTATTTATATAGCCTTTGCCGATGACAGCGCGGCATGGTCTGCGGTGCGCGACTTTGCCGATGAAAGCGGAAAGTCGATAGCCGCAAAGGTCGCACAGACCGGCGGCAGGGCAGGCAGAGTATTCGTTGAATACATGAAGAGCGCCGATGAATTTTCTTTCGGTGCCATAGTCGCTTCGGAAGACGAGGTAAAGGCTTTGCCCGCCGACAGAGCCGACAGCAGCGGCGAATATGACCACGGCAAAAAAATAGATGCCGACAATTCGAGCTTTGCGGTGATGTTTCAGTGCCTTCCGCCGAATATGCGGACAGGCCTTATCGGTATGTCGGTAGAGATAATGACCGAAGCCGTAAGAAGCGCCTGCGACGAACTTGACACCACAGACGATTTTGAATTTATCACAGCAGATCTTAGCGGCAGCGAATGACGCACCAAAGCGTTTTTTAAACGTTTCGGTGACAGCATATATATCACACGGTGATAAGACCAATTTATAAACAGGAGTGAATACTGAAATGACAATAATCGAACAGGCAAGAGTATTAGGTGCAGCTATTCAGGAGGACGAAAGATACAAGCGCTATTACAAGAGCGCAGAGGTCAATGATACCGACCCCGCTATCCAGAAGAAGATAGGCGAGTTCAATATGCTTCGTCAGCAGCTCAATGTCGAGATGCAGAAGCCCGATAAGGACGCAGATGCCATGACTTCACTTGATACCGATATCAGAGCACTTTATGACGAGATAATGGCAATGCCCACAATGGTTGAATTCAACGAGGCAAAGGAAGAGCTTGACAAGCTGATAAAGAGCGTGACCTATATCATCGGACAGGCCGCAAACGGTGAAGACCCTATGACCTGCGCCGAGAATCCTCCGACCTGTTCGGGCAGCTGCGCTTCCTGCGGCGGCTGCGGCTGATAAACAGTAAAAAGACATTAGGCATCTTAGAGAGGAAGATTTGATTGGTACCCGAGATAGATGAAAGCAGGCTTTCGCCGGGAATGCTGCAATGGCTTGAGGTCAAGAAGAAATACCCTAAGCATATTCTGCTTTACCGTATAGGCGACTTTTATGAGATGTTCTTTGATGACGCGGTAAGGGTGTCAAGCGAGCTGCAGCTCGTTCTTACAGGAAAGGACTGCGGACTTGACGAGCGTGCCCCCATGTGCGGCATACCCCACCATGCGGCTGATGTTTACATAAAGAAACTCGTTGACAAGAACTATATGGTAGCTGTATGCGAGCAGACAGAAGACCCCGCACTTGCTAAGGGCCTTGTAAAGCGTGAGGTAGTAAGGGTGCTTACCCCCGGCACTATCACCGACGGAGAACTTCTTGATGAAGGCGCAAACAACTACATCTGCTCATTCTATGCAAGGGGTGACGAGTGCGCTCTCAGCTTTGCCGATGTTTCTACAGGTGAGGCAAGGCTGTATACTTTTTCGGGCAAGGAAATGACCGACCGCGCCATCAGCGAGCTTTCCAGATTCATGCCGAGCGAGCTTCTTATAAACGAGGGCTTCCTTGCTATGCGTGAGGTCAGCACATTTGTGCGCAAAACACTCAAAACTACCGTTCAGCTCCTTGATGAAAATGATTTTCTTCCCGAACTTCACACAGGTGAGGTCCTCAAACAGTTCGACGCAGATTCTCTTGATGAACTCGGCCTGAATGAAATGTCGGTGGGAGCTTATTCTGTCTGCGGACTTTTCGCATATATACACACCACACAGCTTGCTCTTGTAAAGAGATTCACCGCCCTGATAAAAGAGGACGGCGACCCTGTCATGACCATAGGCTTTACTGCAAGAAGAAATCTTGAGCTTACCGAAACTCTTCGCTCCAAGGAAAAGAAGGGTTCGCTCCTGTGGGTGCTTGACAAGACAAAGACCTCTATGGGCAGAAGACTTATCCGCAAGTATCTTGAACAGCCTCTTATAAACCCCACAGCCATTATGGACAGGCTGGGCGCTGTTGAGGCACTTGTGGCAAACCCCGTCATGCTTGGCGAGATAACCGCACAGCTTTCGGGTATATACGACATCGAAAGACTTATGACCCGTGTCATGTACCAGACGGCTACGCCACGTGACCTGAAATCCCTTTCGCTTACGGCGGTCAAGCTCCCTGCGCTCAAAGAAATGCTGACACAGGTGCCGTGCAAACTGATAGACAGCCTTGCAAGAAAGATGTCTACCCTTGAACCTATATCGAATCTTATAGAAAACGCTCTTGTGGACGAACCTCCCGTACAGCTCAAGGACGGCGGTGTTATCCGTGAGGGCTATAACGACGAGCTTGACGGACTCAGAGGCATCATAAGCGGCGGACAGGATATTATCGCTGATATTGAGGCAAGAGAGCGTGAAAAGACAGGCATCAAGAGCCTGAAGATAAGCTATAATCGCGTTTTCGGCTACTTTATCGAAGTCACCAGGACAAATCTTTCACTTGTGCCCGACAGCTACATAAAAAAGCAGACCCTCAAAAACTGCGAAAGATTCGTTACCGAAGAACTGAAAATAGCCGAAAACTCTATACTCGGTGCAAGCGAAAAGGTAATAAGCCTTGAAAGCGAGATATTCTCCGAGCTGAGAAAGGCAGTGGCGCTGCATCTTGAACTTGTTCAGTCTACGGCAGATTCACTTGCTGCCATAGATGTTCTCTGCTCATTTGCGAATATAGCTGTTGCCAACAACTACTCAAAGCCCGAGATAGCCATAGACGGCATCATCGACATAAAGAACGGCCGTCACCCTGTAGTCGAGCTTATGCAGACGGAAGAGGTATTCGTGCCGAATGACACATACCTTGACCTTACCGACAACAGGATGATGATAATAACAGGCCCGAATATGTCGGGTAAATCCACATATATGCGTCAGACAGCACTCATCACGCTGATGGCGCAGATAGGTTCATTCGTTCCCGCCGATTCAGCGAAGATATCTGTGGTAGACCAGATATTCACCCGCATAGGCGCATCGGACGACCTTACCTCGGGACAGTCCACTTTCATGGTGGAGATGAGCGAGGTCGCCGACATAGTGAAACACGCCACCAAACAAAGCCTTGTCATTCTCGATGAGGTGGGCAGAGGAACCTCGACCTTTGACGGCATAAGCATAGCAAGGGCAGTCTGCGAGTATATCTGCGGACAGAAGGGTCTTGGCTGCAAGACGCTGTTTGCCACACACTATCA
>CADBTD010000030.1 GCA_902797535.1 uncultured Ruminococcus sp.
AAGCGAGTCGGGTTCGGGACTTTCGGTAGAGCTGGATATCAACGAATTCTTTGATTCACACAGGCTTGTTTCCGATGACCCGCAGGCGTTCGACTATGCAGTGATATCGCCTATAGCCGTGTATGTACGCTCGACACAGAATGACATTGACAGCGGCAGAAGGCTGAAAGACGGCGGCGAGAGATACAACAATGAAATGACCGAAGTGACAGTAAACTTCAACGACGGCACAAGCTGCACATTAAATAACATCACCATCTGTAAAAGCACCGATATGAACGATGAGCTGAAGCAGTTCGATACAGAACAGGAAAGACTTGACTATATCAATGCGCACTGGAACGACGCAGATGTTACAGATCAGACTCTTGAAGCAAACGGAGATCAGCTTTTCGACCTTGAAAAGATAGCGTCTGTTACCATTGACGGGATAACCTATACTATCGAAAGATAAGCATACACAAAAACGCCGCAGCGCTTTCGGTCGCTGCGGCGTGCTGTATTTTTGAAGATCATATCTGTGCAAAAGCCTGCTCAAGGTCTGCGATGATGTCATCAACATTTTCAAGACCTACTGAAAGTCTTATCAGACCGGGATCGATGCCTGCTGCCACAAGCTGCTCGTCTGTAAGCTGTCTGTGTGTGGCAGAAGCAGGGTTCAGTACACAGGTGCGTATGTCTGCAACGTGTACCTCATTTGAAGCCAGCTTCAGTGCATCCATGAACTTCACTGCCCTCTCTCTTGTGCCCACCGAGAAGCTTATAACTCCGCAGCAGCCATCGGGCAGATACTTCTCTGCGAGCTTGTGGTGCTTGTCGCTTTCAAGACCCGCATACTTTATGGACTCTATCTTTCCTGTGCCCTCTATGTACTTTGCGACTTTAAGTCCGTTCTCACAGTATCTCGGCATTCTTACCGCAAGTGTCTCAAGTCCGAGATTCAGCAGGAATGAACTGTTTGCAGCAGGATAGCAGCCGAAATCTCTCATAAGCTGCATTCTTGCCTTTGTGATATACGGTACAGGATATTTTTCGGTGTAAACTATTCCGTGATAGCTCTCATCAGGCTCGGTAAGCCCCGGGAATCTGCCCGACTTTGTCCAGTCGAACTTTCCGCTGTCAACTATAACGCCGCCTACCTGTACAGCATGACCGTCCATGTACTTTGATGTGGAATGTACCACGATATCTGCGCCCCACTCGATAGGACGGCAGAGTATTGGAGTAGCAAAGGTGTTGTCCACGATAAGGGGGATTCCTGCGCTGTGTGCAGCCCTTGCCCACTTCTCTATGTCGAGTACGGTGAGTGCGGGGTTTGCGATAGTCTCACCGAAAACACACTTGGTGTTGGGACGTATAGCAGCCTTTATCTCCTCTTCCGAAGCATCAACGTCAACAAAGGTGCATTCTATGCCCATCTTCTTGAAGGTGAATGCAAACAGATTTACAGTACCGCCGTATATCGAGGAACTGGAAATAAAGTGGTCGCCTGCATCACATAAATTGAGTATGGAAAGCATCGAAGCTGCCTGCCCCGATGAGGTACACATAGCAGCCGCACCGCCCTCAAGCGCCGCTATCTTCTTTTCAACAGCGTCGGTGGTGGGGTTCTCAAAGCGCGAGTATATCATTCCGAGAGTGGGGTCGTCAAAAACGTCTGCCACAGCATCAGTGGAATCATAAACATATGTTGTGCTCTGATAGATAGGCATCACGCGGGGCTCACCGTTTTTGGGGGTGTATCCTTCGTGAAGTACCTGAGTTTCAATATTCATGGTCATCATGTCCTTTCATATATCATCAAAAGCGGGGGAATCCCCCCGCCTTTATTATTCAACTGTAACGCTCTTTGCAAGGTTTCTCGGCTTGTCAACGTCAAGACCCTTAGCTACCGAGATGTAATATCCCAGAAGCTGCAGAGGCACTACCGCAAGGCTTGCCGCAAACAGCGGATCTGTCTTTGGTATGTATGCGGTAAAGTCCGCATTGTCCTCAACACTGTAATTGCCGTAGGTGGTAAGACCCATTATGTACGCACCGCGCGACTTGCACTCTACCATGTTCGATACAGTCTTCTCAAACAGCGACTGCTGTGTAAGCACGCTGATAACAAGAGTGCCGTCCTCGATAAGAGAGATAGGTCCGTGCTTCAATTCGCCTGCTGCGTATGCCTCGGAATGTATATAGCTTATCTCTTTCATCTTGAGGCTTCCCTCAAGGCTTACCGCATAGTCTATTCCTCTGCCGATGAAGAATGCATCTCTTATATTTGAGAATTTAGCTGCAAACCACTGAAGTCTTTCCTTGTCCTCCAGTATCTTCTCTACCTTCTTCGGTATGGTCTGAAGCTCTTCAAGCAGCCCGTTGAACCTGTCGTCGTCTATCTCGCCTCTTACCTTTGCAAACTGCATAGCCAGCAGATATCCCGCGATAAGCTGTGTGCTGTATGCCTTTGTGGTAGCAACGGATATCTCGGGACCTGCAAGGGTATAGAATACATTGTCCGCATCTCTTGCGATATTTGAGCCCACAACATTTACTATGCCGAGGGTCTTTATGCCGTTTTCCTTAGCAAGGGTAAGCGCTGCACGGCTGTCGGCAGTCTCGCCCGACTGGCTTATGATGATGACCAGACTGTTCTTTGCAAGGGGCATCTTGCGGTATCTGAATTCAGACGCAAGCTCAACTCTTACAGGTATGGTGGTAAGCTCCTCGATGACGTACTGCATACATACGCCTACATGGTAAGCCGAGCCGCAGGCAACTACATATATCTGCGAAAGCTCCTTTACCTCGTCATCAGTAAGACCGAACTCGTCAAGCACTATCTTTCCGTCCTTAACGACGGAATTGTATGTGTCCTGTATCACCTTGGGCTGCTCATGTATCTCCTTGAGCATAAAGTGCTCATAGCCGCCCTTTTCAGCAGCCTCAGCATCCCACTTTATCTCGGTCAGCGGCTTCTCTATGACCTCACGGTCAATGTTATAGAAGGTAACCTCGCCCTTTCCGAGCTTTGCTATCTCCATATTGCCTATGTAGTACACCTGATTTGTGTACTTGAGTATAGCAGGCACGTCGGAAGCTATATATGAAGCACCGTCCTTCAGACCTATTATCATAGGACTGTCCTTGCGGGCAACATATATCTCTTCGGGGTAGTCCTTAAACATTACAGCGAGTGCATACGAACCTCTTATGCGCAGCATAGCCCTTGCTATGGCCGCAACAGGCTCAAGACTGTACTTCTTGCTGTAGTAGTCTATCAGCTTTACCGCTACTTCCGTATCGGTCTGCGAATAGAATGTATAGCCGTTTTTCAGCAGCTTTTCCCTTAACTCCTGATAGTTCTCTATTATGCCGTTGTGTACAGCAACTACGTTGCCGTCATCGCTCATATGCGGATGCGCATTGTCCTCGGAAGGCTCACCGTGTGTAGCCCAGCGTGTATGTCCTATGCCGCAGCAGCCGATAACAGCGTTTCCGTTGTCGGTCTTCTCAGCAAGTATTTTAAGTCTGCCCTTCGCTTTTACTATCTTTGTGGCAGATTCTCCGTCACGAATAGCTATACCTGCGGAGTCATATCCTCTGTATTCGAGCTTTGAAAGTCCGTCAAGCAGTATGGGAGCTGCCTGCTCAGCGCCTGTAAATCCAACTATTCCGCACATAAATGCAGTACCTCTCTTGATCAATTATTTTTTGAGGGAGGTCTGTTCCCGCCCTCTGCCGTCATCATAACGGTATTCCATAATAGTATACCATTTATAACACGGTTTGTCAAGTACGCCAAAGTGAGAGTCTTGTGAGAAATACAGGATATTACACCCCTATTTTCGATATATTTTTGCTATTTTTGATATACCTCCGAAGGATTATATGCTATTATTATCCAAAGCAAAGATCATTCAATAAGGGGCAGTGCCCATCATCGTATAACGGAGGATATTTTATGAAAAGACTTGACGGATTTATGAAAGGCGTAAACTTCGGCGGATGGCTCTCTCAGGGTGAATACACCAAAGAACATCTTGACAGCTTTATCACTGCCGATGA
>CADBTD010000031.1 GCA_902797535.1 uncultured Ruminococcus sp.
CATATGATACTTGTATCAACAGGCGCTGTAATGCGCAAGCCGCACGACATAAACGAATATATGATACTCAGCGAACATTCAAAGCATCTGAACTGTGATGGATATGAGTTCATGAGTGATGGATACGACTTCATAAACGGTGAAAATACCGCTGCGAAATGCAGGAAGCTTGCTGAGATGCTTTTAAAATGCGGAAAACCGTTCCCTACATTCCATTTACAGAAACATATCGGCGATCATCTTAGCGGAACAAGGCCTGACGATACCGAAACAGCTCTTTCTATGTTTGAAAATGACTGCATACTCGCTGATATGCTGGGTTCAAAGCTGCTGGTGCTTCATCTCTGGAACGGAATGATCTCAGACTTTAACTTTGGAGCTAATTTTCTAATGTATCCCAAGCTGAAAGAGATCTCAGACAGATACGGACTAAAACTGACTATTGAAAATGTAGTATGCAATAATAAAGATCCTATGACTCATTTAAAAGAACTCGCTGCAGCCTACAGTGACATCTTGTTCACATTTGACACCAAAATGTCGCAGTTCCACGGGCAGACCGAGGAGTTGTTTCTCACTGAAAACAAAGGCATTTCGGACAGGATATCACATTTTCATATCAATGATTACAAAGGCGGATATAAAGAGTGGGACAAGCTGAAAACACTTCATATCGGCGACGGTCAGGTAGACTTTGACAGAGTCTTTGAACATATCAGAAAATGCGGATACTGTGGAGATTTTACGATAGAATCTACTTCGGTAAACAAGAGCGGTGAGACAGACTACGAAAAACTTAACAGAAGCATTGAATTAATACGAGAATATCTTAAATAATAATGACCCCTGAACTGTAACATAAGTTCCGGGGTCATTCTATTTCATCAGGTATTTTTGTCAACAGTCTTGAACTGCTTCAGATTGCCTATCTTTTCATTGCGCTCATCAAGTACCTTTTCTACGTCAGACCAGTCAAGACCCTGGTTTACCGCAAGCACCATAACGTGATACAGAAGATCGTTTATCTCATTCATAAGCTCGTCATTATCGCCGTTCTTGGCAGCAATAATGGTTTCGGCTGCCTCTTCGCCCACCTTTTTGCATATCTTGTCAACGCCCTGCTGATAAAGATAGCAGGTGTAGCTTTTTTCGGGCGCCTCACCCTTATCGAACTGTTCCTTGCGAGCCTTTAAAACCTCAAATATCTCCTGATATACTGTCATTTATTTATCCTCCTCGTTTTCATTATACATTTCCTTAAAAAAGCAGCTGTATGAACCTGTGTGGCACGCAACTCCTGTCTGCTCAACATTTACAAGCAGTGTATCGTCATCGCAGTCACCGTAAATTGATACAACTTTCTGAAGATGACCGCTGGTCGCGCCTTTGTTCCAATATTCCTGACGTGACCTGCTCCAGAACCAGGTATAACCTGTTTCAAGGGTCTTTTTCAGGCTTTCCTTGTTCATATACGCCAGCATAAGCACAGTTTTGGTGTTGACCTCATAGCAAATCGCAGGGATAAGTTCACCTTTTACAAAATACTTGTCAAGGTCATTAAGATCTACTTTTATCTTGCTCATATTTTTCCTCCGTCAAAATCTGTATATCATAGCTCTGAAATGCTCATAGGCAGGCAAAAATCGTCACACTTAAAACCGCATTTCTCATAAAATCCGAGTTTATCCTTATACACTAATATAAGTATTTTCAGATAATCCTTATAATGCTCTTTTAACAGTCTGACAAGCTCAGCACCCACTCCCTTGCCCTGACAGGCGGGGTCTACAAGAAGATAGTGAACATAAGCAGTCATAACGCCGTCATCCATAGCGCAGATAAGACCTTTAAGCTCATCATTCTCCCATGCCGAGATGACCGTGCTGTAGCCTTGCATAGCTTTTACTAATTTTTCCGGGTATTTCCCCGATTCCCATTCAACAGACAGGAACAGCTTTTCAAGCTGCTGTTCTGTAAAATCATGCGTATACTCGTATCTCATAAAAAATCATTCCCAAACAAGGTCTAATTGTCGGTCTTACAAGAATACTCATATCCCTGTAAGCGCATATTTATTATATTACCTTACGATTATGCCCTTGCTGCGGCAGTCATCCTTGACCTGTCCGACAGTCAGCTCCTTAAAGTGGAAAAGGCTTGCCGCAAGTGCCGCAGAGCAGTCTGTCTGAAGGAATGCATCGGCAAAGTCGCCCAGCTTTCCTGCACCGCCGCTTGCGATAACGGGTATCTTTACGGCGTTTACAACCGCTTTCAGCATCGGTATATCAAAACCGCCCCTGACTCCGTCAGTATCGATGGAGTTAAGGCATATCTCTCCCGCGCCGAGCTGTTCTATCTGCTTTACCCAGTCAATAAGATCGATGCCCATATCGATGCGTCCGCCGTTGATGTAAACTGTCCATTTATTTGTACCTATAGCTTTAGCATCTATGCCTACGCAAATGCACTGACTTCCGAATATATCAGCGCCGTCCTTTATAAGCTGAGGATTCTGTACAGCCTGAGAATTCACAGACACCTTATCAGCGCCCGCGCGAAGAGTATTTCTTATATCATCAACAGTCTTTATTCCGCCGCCGACAGTCAGAGGCACGAACACTTTCTTTGCTGTTTCCCGAACAACGTCGAGTATTACTCCCCTGCCCTCATGTGAAGCGGTTATATCATAAAAAACTATCTCGTCAGCGCCCTGCTTATCGTACTCAGCCGCACATTCAACAGGGTCACCCACTTCTTTTATCCCCTGAAAATTCACGCCCTTGACAACTTTTCCGTCACGCACATCAAGACAGGGTATTATTCTTTTTGCCAGCATTATATTTACCTCCCTGAAAGTGCCGTGAAGTTTTCCAGTATCTTAAGGCCTGTTTTGCCGCTTTTTTCAGGGTGGAACTGGCAGCCGTAAACAAATCTGCCGTCACCTACCACAGCAGGCACACTTGACCCGTAGGTACTGTATGCGTAAAGCGAATCATCATCGCAGAATGCTTTATAGCTATGAACAAAGTAAACAAACTCATCGTTTCCAAGTCCGTCAAAGAGTTTGCATTCATGGTTATACTCCAGTTTATTCCAGCCCATATGAGGAATTATAAGGTCATCTTCCGGGATACGGTCAACATAGCCCTTGATAAGTCCGAGACCATCACATTCCTCAAATTCAAAGCTCTTTTCAAATAAAAGCTGCATACCGAGACATATTCCCATAAACGGCTTTTGCTTTGCCTGTTCCTTTATCGTATCCACCAGACCGCTTTCGGTCAGCTTTTTCATAGCCCATGGGAAAGCACCAACACCCGGAAGTATGACAGCATCAGCAGATGCTATGACCTCTTTATCGGCAGTCAGGATACTTTCTTTTCCTAAATGGTCAAGCGCATTTTTTACAGAAAAAATATTTCCTGCGCCATAATCTATGATAGCTATCATTTATAACACACCCTTTGTTGAAAGTACACCGCCGCCTGTAACAGCCATAGCCGTTTTAAGTGCGTGAGCAACTGCTTTGAACATAGCTTCGATTATATGATGATCATTTTTGCCGTATTCCTCACGGATATGCAGAGTTATACCGCTGTTCATGGCAAAAGCTCGCCAGAATTCTTCGGTAAGGCAGGTATCAAACTCACCGCATCTGAAGTCGGTAAGCTCAGCCTTATAGGAAAGAAAAGGTCTGCCGCTTATATCAAGCGCACAGAAGCTGAGTGCTTCATCCATAGGTACATAAGCGCTGCCGTAGCGTGCTATACCCGAGCGGTCGCCGAGTGCTTCTGCAATAGCCTTGCCGATGCAGATGCCCACATCCTCAACACTGTGATGTCCGTCAACATATAGGTCGCCCTTACACTTGACGGTAAGGTCCATTCCGGCGTGTACTCCGAGTGCTGTAAGCATATGGTCAAAGAAACCTATGCCTGTATCGATATCAGTTTTACCGCTTCCGTCAACATTGAGTATGACAGTTATATCGGTTTCTTTTGTCGTTCTTTTAATTTCGGCTGTTCTCATTTGATACACCTCGATCATTATATCAGATAAATCCCGGTTTCACGAATTCTATGCCATTTTCAAGCATATAGTCGATAAACAGCTTATAATACCCGGGCACCAATGCTTCTGTTTCATCATGTGCATGGATAAGTATTATATGCCTGCCGCCGTCTGCAAGCAGCGGCGCACCTTCTGCGGGGGCAGGATCATTCATTCGCTTAAATACATCGTCTGCTGTAAAGCCGCTTCCGGGACGGATGTTATATTCTGCAACATCAAAAGTCCAGTAGGTATCTATGTTCTTGTCGATCCCTTCATTCTTCCACCAAGGATAAGGCACGAACGTATCATCAAGCTTATCAAAGCCGTTTTCAGTCAGATATTTTTGCAAAGCCGTCTTATTCCCGCTGCCTGTATCTCCGAACGGGAATCTGAAGGGTCTGTTTTTTCTCTGAACTCCTGCTGCTTTATACAGTCTGTCCAACACCTTTTCACACTTTTCTATTTCAGACACCGATTCTTCAAAAGTAAGCTCGGAGAAATGCGGGTGAGTATAGCTGTGATTTCCGATGATCATACCATGCTGAAGAGCATAAACAGCGTTATCAAAGAATTCCTCGGCCTTTTCACCATATGCGAACATCACTGCCTGTATGCCCTTCTCATTGAGATAATCAACGATTGCAGGAGTATTTTTTGACGCTATATCATCTATTGTAAGAACTGCTTTTTTCATATTATTCAAATCTTACCTTTATAGCATTAGCGTGTGCAGTAAGGCCTTCCTTTTCTGCAACCAGGATTATATCATCCTTTGCTTCATACAGTGCCTGCTCGGTGTAGTAGATAAAGCTGGAACGCTTTTCAAAGCTGTTTACTCCGAGAGGCGAGAAGAAACGTGCCGTACCGCTTGTAGGAAGAACGTGATTAGGTCCGGCATAGTAGTCTCCGAGAGGCTCGGGCGCAAAGTTACCCAGGAAGAGTGAGCCGACATTGTCAAGCTTACCGATATACTCCATGGGGTTCTCAAACAGCACCTCAAGGTGTTCGGGCGCAAGACGGTTCGCTATCTCGCAGGCTTTTTCACGGGTATCGCAGATTATCATAGCGCCGTAATTTGAAAGCGATTCAGCTATGATATCCTTTCTTTCAAGATACTGCATCTGTCTTTCAAGTTCTTTCACAGTTTCATCAGCGAGCTTTTCGCTGGTAGTAACGAGTATTGCAGATGCAAGTCTGTCGTGTTCAGCCTGTGACATAAGGTCTGCTGCAACAAACTTTGGATCCGGGGTATCGTCGGCAACGATAAGTATCTCGCTGGGTCCTGCTATCATGTCGATGTCAACAGTACCGTAAAGAAGCTTTTTGGCTGTGGCAACAAAGATATTTCCGGGGCCGACTATCTTGTCGACCTTCGGCACTTCTTCTGTACCGAAAGCAAGTGCAGCTATAGCCTGAGCGCCGCCTGAAAGGAATATCCTGTCAACGCCGCAGAGTGCAGCAGCTACAAGTATATCCTTATTAGGTGTACCGTCCTTTAAAGGCGGGGTTACCATGATTATTTCCTTGACACCTGCTATCTTTGCAGGTACAGCATTCATAAGAACGCTGGAAGGATAAGCTGCTGTGCCGCCCGGAACATAAAGTCCCACTCTTTCAAGTCCGCGTACACGCTGACCCATTACAACGCCGTTATCCTTCGGATTAACAAAACTCTGTGATTTCTGGCGCTCGTGGAAATCTCTTATGTTCTCGATGGAGTTCAGAAGTGCATCAACAAAGCTCTGGTCGGCTTCGGTAAGTGCATCATTGATTATATCACGGGGAACCTCATAGTACTGCGGCAGCTTGCCGTCAAATTTTTCGGTATAAGCCTTTACAGCGCTGTCGCCGTTTTCTTTTACATTCTCGATTATCTCGGAAACTACGGCTGTTACCTTTTTATCGGTCTCACCGCTTCTCTTCTCGACCTGCTTGAAGAATTCCTCTTCAGCAGTGCCGTCTGCTATTATCTTGCGAATTATTTCCATTATTATCACTCCTTAAAATTTGTATGCAGGTTACAATATAAAGGAATGCGTTTTTACAGATTTGCCTGTACCTTCGCAACAAAATCCTCTATTTCCTGCTGACGCAGTTTCATGCTTACCATATTTACAATGAGTCTTGCGGAAATAGGACAAATATCCTCAATTACCTCAAGACCGTTTTCTTTTAGGGTCGTGCCTGTTTCAACGATATCGACTATACCGTCGGACAGCTCAAGCAAAGGTGCAAGTTCGACCGAACCTTCTATCTTTACTATCTCAACGTCCATTCCCTTGCTTTCAAAAAAATTGCGGGCAATATTAGGATATTTAGTTGCGATCGTCTTGACATTATATCCGCCGTAGAATTTCGAGCCTTTCTTTGTGGCAAGGGCAAATTTGCATCTGCCGAAACCCAAGTCTACCATCTCAAAGAACTTGCCCTGCATTTCCATAATGGTGTCCTTGCCTACAACGCCGATATCGCATACACCGTGTTCAACATAAGTGATAACATCGTTTGCCTTTGCAAGAACTACCTCCATATTGCCGTCAGGAATAGGAAGTATCAGCTTTCTTCCTTTCTCACGGACTGCTGTACAGTCATATCCAATCTTTTCAAAAAGACCTATAGTATCTTTTTCGAGTCTTCCCTTTGTCAGGGCTATCCTTAAAGTTTTACTCATATTCCTTACCTCATATCTCAATATGCGAGATCTCGTCGCCTACAACAAAGATCTTATGTATGCCCTTAGCCGCAGCGTATTCCTTTGTATCCTCAAGAGTGCTGAACAGGCTGTTTTCAACGGACATTCCCTCATGGACAAGCTTCTGACCGTAAGCTATAGCTTCGACAACATGACCCTTTTCGCCATA
>CADBTD010000032.1 GCA_902797535.1 uncultured Ruminococcus sp.
GGCTGGCATATTGAGTGCAGCTGCATTTCCATGAAAAATCTGGGTGAAAGGCTTGACCTGCACTGCGGCGGCATAGACAATCAGTTTCCGCATCACACCAATGAGATAGCACAGAGCGAGGCATACCTCGGTCACAAGTGGTGCAATTACTGGTTCCATGTATATCATCTCAACACCACAGGCGGAAAGATGAGCAAGTCTTCGGGAGAATTCCTTACGGTATCGCTTCTTGAAGAAAAAGGCTATGACCCCATGGTATACAGATTCTTCTGCTTACAGTCACACTACAGAAAGACCCTTGTATTCGACTGGGAGAATCTTGACAATGCCAAGGGCGCATATGAAAAGCTGATATCAAGGATAGCCGCGGTGCTCAAGGACTGCGGCGGAGATGTGGATAAGGAAGGCTTTGACAGGCTGAAAGCAGGCTTTGACGAGGCTCTCGGAAATGACCTTAACACAGCACAGGGCATAACCGCACTTTATGACGTGCTCAAGGCTGATGTCAGCGGCGCTACAAAGCGTGCCCTCATCGAAGACTTTGACAAGGTGCTGTCGATAGGTCTTATCGCACACGCCGAGGCTGTGAACTCTGCTGCCGACGCTGCTGCCGAGGATATCCCCGATGACATAGCGGCACTTGTTGAGGAAAGAAAAGCCGCAAGAAAGGCAAAGGACTTTGCAAAGGCTGACGAGCTGCGTGACAGGATAACGGCTCTCGGCTGGGTGATAGAGGAAACAAGACAGGGAACAAAGGTTTACAGGAAGTAATGAAAAAAGACAAGCCGACAGTTGACAAGAAAAACAATTCGACAATGGGCGTGCCATTCGCAAGACAGAGGTTCAAGGCGTATTTTCAGTTTTCGATGATCGCCATAGCTTTTGCGCTGGTGTTCAGCATAATATACTATATTGCGGCACGCAAGGATATGAAGAACAGCATAGATTACAGCAGTGTGCAGCTCATACAGTATCAACTGCCTGATGACAGCGCACCTGTTGTGGTGTATGAAACCGACAAGGGCACTTTTAAGGCGCTGCTTTTTCCCGAACAGGCTCCAGAATACTGCAAGTATTTCACGGGTCTTGTGGAAAGCGGATACTATGACGGCACACACGTTTTTGCAGTGCAGGACGGAGTGTACTTCTTAGGCGGGTCAAAGACCGCTGACGGAACTGACGACGACAACACCGACAAAACGGAATATCTGCCCGAAAAGCACCGTGACCTCTGGCCTTTTTACGGGGCTGTAGCAGGCTATGGGAACAGAAAGTCGATGTTTGACTCCACTATACAGGCAGGCAGCAGAGATCTGTTCATAGGCAGTATCGAGTTTACCGATGAGCTTAAGGAGCAGCTTGACTCGGTGAGCGACAATACCACTCTGAATGAAGCATTCAAATCACACGGCGGCGTGCCTAACTTCTCACAGCAGTATACGATATTCGCACAGGTGTATGACGGCTTTGACGCATACGATGCTGTGCTTTCGGCTGAGGTAAAGGACCCCGATGACGGTGATGACGACAAGAGCATAGACCTTGCGCCGAAGGACGGCATAACATTTAAAAAGGTATATATATCGACCTACGGTGAGAACCGCTGTGACAGCTTTTTTACAGAAAATGGCAGCGCACAGTCGGAACAGTAACAATATTTTGCGATATATCACCAAATAAAGCCGATTTTTGCGATAGGGCTTGACTAAATGAAAAAAAAGGGCTATAATATATAGTGACTTTAATATAAATTGCATAAAATGTTACATTGGAAAAATTAGGAAAAAGGAGAGCAGAAAGGGAAATGAAAAGTTTAAGGATGACCTTGAAGCAGGCTGCTGCTGTTTGTGCGGCTGCTGCTGTTGCGGCCGGCACGATGAGCGGCTGCGAAAGCTCGGCACAGTATCCGATAACATCGGGTGACACAAAGGTAAGAGCAGGCGTATATATAACATATGTGATGAGCGCTATGAGCGATGAAGCAAACTCGCTTTTCAATGACGGAAAGATACAGACTATGGATGACTGTTTCGGCGTTGAGAAGGATGGAAAGAGTTTCTCTGACATAGTTAAGGACAATGCCATAGAAAAGACAAAAGAGCATATTGCAATAGACAATAAGTTCAAGGAATTCGGTCTTTCGCTCAAGGAAGAGGACACCGCAGCCATGAAGGATCAGATAGAGTCCGCATGGCAGCAGAGCGGCGGCTCATACGAATATGCAGGCATAGGCAAGGAATCATACCGTGAGGTAATGGAGTCTTCCTATAAGCGTCAGGCTATATTTGACTACTACTACGCAGAGGGCGGTATAGAGGAAGTGACCGATTCCGACGTACAGAACTATGTGAATGAAAACTACATAAGATACAAGATGATAACCTACCCCAAGAGCACCAATGAGGACGAAACACTCAAAGAGCAGGAAAACAAGGAACTTGAAGAGCGCTTTGATCAGTACCTCAAGGAGGCTGAGGGCAAGAGCTTTGAAGAGTTCGATGAGGTGATAGAGGAGCATAACAAGTTCCTTGAAGAAAAGCAGGCTGAGGCTGAGGCCGAGCAGGCTGCCGCAGAGGAAGGCACCACCGAAGTCGATGGCACTTTAGAGCAGAATGAGGCTGAAAATTCCGTCAGCGAAAGCGTTGCGGGCGATGACAGCTCCGCAGCAGCAGATGAGAGCACAGCTGATACTTCTTCCGCTGCCGACGAGAGTGCAGCCGAAGAAAGCACTGCCGATACATCATCAGAGGAGGACAGCTCTTCCGAAGAAGATGCATCTTCAGAAGATTCATCTGAGGCAGACAGCGACGCTGAGGACTCTGAAGAAGAGGAAAATCCCTATGCCAACGAGCAGATAATAAATGCAACTACAGCTACCGACGAAACAAGCGACAGCTATAACGAAAACTACGGCAAGATGATAGCTGCTATCAAGGCTCAGGAAGAGGATAAGGCTGTTTTCTATACCGAAAATGAGAATTACTATGTTGTATTCATCAAAGGCGATATAACCGAAAGAACAGACTACTGCACCGATAACAAGACAAGCCTTGTTTCCGAGATGAAGACTGATGAGTTTGAAGAACTTGTCGGCGGCTGGGTCGAGGCACTCAAGATAAAGATAGACAGCAAGGCTCTCAAGAAGTACGGCGTAAAGACTCTTTATGACCGTGAGAACGAATACTACGAGAAAAACAACAACAATAATGCAGCGGCTGCACCGGCAGTTTAAGTCTGCTGTTACGGGTGTACTGAGATGAAAGAACGCCTTATGAGATTTATGGTGGGCAGATACGGACCCGATGAACTTTTCTACGGTCTGTCAGCGCTTTATCTGGCGCTTCTGCTGATAAACCTTATATTCAATTCGCCTGTGGTGTATATCATAGGCATAGTGATAATGTTCACCGCAGTAGGAAGGTCGCTGTCGAAAAACAGGGCAAAGCGTGCTAAGGAAAACCGCAGGTATCTTGAACTTACCGCACCTGTCAGGGAAAAGGTAAAAAGATACATGGCACGCAGGGAACAGAGCGCAGACTATTTCTTCAAAAAATGTCCGTCGTGCAAAAAGACGCTGAGATTTCCCAGAGTCGCAGGCAAGCACAAGGCTGTGTGCCCCAACTGCAAAAACGCCTTTGAGTTCACTATCAAGGGCGGAAAATAAAGGATATTACCGCAGTTCAGATATGGTCTGCGGAAGATAATATTGAAATCGATTACACGGAGGTAAAAAAACTATGAACAAACTTGGAAACATTCCCGAGTTAAAGCTCGGACTGGTAGCTGTTTCAAGAGACTGCTTTCCGATGAGTCTGTCGGAAAACAGAAGAAAAGCCGTAGTAAAGGCTTACACCGAAAAGTACGGAAAGGACAATCTCTATGAATGTCCGACAGTTATCGAGAACGAAGTTGATATGAGAAAGGCACTCGACGAAGTTAATGCAGCAGGCTGCAACGCTCTCGTTGTTTACCTCGGAAACTTCGGTCCCGAGACCCCCGAGACCCTTCTTGCAAAGTACTTCGACGGTCCTGCTATGTATGTGGCAGCTGCTGAAGATGACTGCGGCGACAAGCTCGTTGACAACAGAGGCGACGCTTACTGCGGTATGCTCAACGCAAGCTATAACTTAAAGCTCAGAGGCATCAAGGCTTACATACCCGAGTATCCTGTAGGCACTGCTGCTGAAGTAGCTGATATGATAAACGGTTTTGTTCCGATAGCTCGTGCAGTTGTTGGTCTTAAGAACCTGAAGATAATAACCTTCGGTCCCCGTCCTCAGGACTTCCTCGCCTGCAACGCTCCTATCGCAAGACTTTATGATCTTGGCGTAGAGATCGAAGAGAACTCCGAGCTCGACCTGTTCGAGGCTTACAACAATCACAAGGATGACCCCCGTATCCCCGAAGTTATCGCTGATATGGAGAAGGAACTCGGCGAAGGCAACAAGATGGCAGGTATACTCCCCCGTCTTGCACAGTACGAGCTTACCCTTCTTGACTGGGCTGAGGCTCACAAGGGCGAGAGAAAGTTCGTTGCATTTGCTAACAAGTGCTGGCCTGCATTCCAGACCCAGTTCAGATTTGTTCCCTGCTATGTAAACGGCCGTCTCGGCGCACGCGGAATCCCCGTATCCTGCGAAGTTGATATTTACGGCGCTCTTTCCGAGTACATCGGTGAGTGCATCTCCGACGATGTTGTTACACTTCTCGACATCAACAACACCGTTCCCGGCGACATCTACAGAGAAGAGATCCAGGGCAAGTTCGATTATACTCAGCATGACACATTCATGGGCTTCCACTGCGGCAACGGTTCTGCCTGCATCCTGAACAACCCCACCATGAAGTATCAGCTCATCATGAACCGTGGTCTTGAGGGCGGCGGCGAACCTGATATCTCAAGAGGTACTCTCGAAGGCGACATCAAGCCCGGTGCTGTTACATTCTTCAGACTTCAGTCCACTTCCGATGCTGCACTCAGATCCTACGCTGCACAGGGCGAGATCCTTCCTGTAGCTACAAGATCCTTCGGTACTATCGGTATCTTCGGCATCAAGGAAATGGGCAGATTCTACAGATACGTTCTCATCGAGAAGAACTATCCTCATCACGGTGCAGTTGTATTCGGTCACTACGGCAAGGCTATATTTGACCTTCTCAAGTACCTCGGCGTAGAGGACAGAGAATTCAACCGTCCTGCTAACTTCCGTTATCACGGCGAGAATCCTTACAAGGACTGATATACTGTCAGTGAGCCTTTATAAGGGTGCTTGATAAAAAGCATAAATAAAGCCATAGTATTTCACAGTCGCTTAGACAGGAATGCTATGGCTTTTTTGTTGAGAAGTATTTTAGTTTGCATTTACCCAGCTGCCGTTTTCGTCGAGCATCTTGCCGTTATAGTCTACAACGAACATTATCGTGTTCATTGAGAACTCGCCTGCGCTGATATTTTCATTGGCGGGATTCACAGCGGTAAATTTTACTGTGACATTACACTGCTTATTGGGAAGTTCGTCGAGTTTCAGATCGGTGACTATCTCTCCGGGACGTACCCAGCCTGTAGCGCCGATACGGATCAGACTGTCGTCATTTGGATGAAGCAGCTTTGTCCACCACTTTTTAAGTGGTTTTTTGTCGAGGCAGCTTTCATCCACATAGATCTCGGCGCGTGCGATAACCTTTGTTGTTTCGGGCAGAAGAAAGTCCATCTTTACAGTGTTATCCTTGGTGCTGGCGATGAGTACCTGCTCGTTT
This sequence comes from uncultured Ruminococcus sp., assembly GCA_902797535.1. Lineage (GTDB taxonomy): Bacteria > Bacillota > Clostridia > Oscillospirales > Ruminococcaceae > YE71. Next base: position 5,758 of record CADBTD010000032.1, read on the forward strand.
GCAGCTGTAAGATCACTGTTGAAAGGCATTACGTTCAGCGTTTCGGTATTGATCTCAACAGACGACAGGGCCTTTACATTTTTTTCGTAGCCTACCTTTTCGGGTGCTATGTATATGATGTATTTTATCAGCAGCAGCACCACTATGAGAACGGCGAGCGCTATCATAACTATCATGGTCAGCAAGCTGTGCTTTTTCAGCTTTGACTGCATGGTATCATTTTCGTCACGGAAGTTTCGCATAAGCTCGGCTGCTTTTTCTTTTGTTTCAGCTTCGCTGAGCTGTTTCAGTATATCATTCATCAGCTCTGCACCTCCAGTGTCATCGGTATGCCTGTCTCGTAGGATGACAGCGCACCTGTTTCGTGATCATAGAATCGTTCGATCATGCTTATATTATATGTGCCCGCAGGCAGATAGCTGCCGTCGGGAAGCTCTTTCAGCTGAACCGATGTTATACGGAAACCCGGCTCGAACAATCCTGACTGTCCTATCAGCCATTTGTCTTCTTCCAATGAGGAAGTATCTATGCCAAGGTCTTTAAGAACTTCGCTGTCGATATAGAAGCTCGCCACTATGTCGTGGTCTGAGTCCGCTGTATTGCGTATATCACATGAAGCCGTCCCGCTGCCGTTTTCTGCGGTAAGTACATCACCTACAGAGTATATGGTGAAATGTCCGTCGAACGAATCATCGGTCTTGCTCTCGGGAGTATCAGCGGTGCTGTCACCGCCTTCGGAAGGCGCAGAGGCAGTGCTTTCATCGGGTATTTTTTCGCCGTCATTGGGTATGGTCTGCTGACCCTCATCTATCTGCTGCGGTTTTTCGTACACCTTGACCTCACTGTAGCGTCTGTACTGACCGAAAGTCGCAATAACGGCGCACGCTGCTATCATCACAGCGGATATTATGCGTTTTGTCAGGAGCCTGCGCTTTTGCTTTTTCAGTTCGGCCAGCATACTTTTTGCTTTTTCTTTCAGTTCGTTCCTTGCGGGATCGCTGAACTCAGCCTGTTCTGCCGTATCCTTGATATCGGGTCTTTCGTCTGCCATACTGTACCTTCTTTCATTCGGGATGAATTAAATAATTGTATAATTTATTTTAACACGTTTTTGATAATTTGTCAATATAAATCTACAGCGACTGCACCGAAGCACAGCCGCTGTAGCTTATGTTAATAAGGAACTATTGGAGAAATAATAA
>CADBTD010000033.1 GCA_902797535.1 uncultured Ruminococcus sp.
GAAGAAAGATTGTCATAGCTTTCTGCCACAAGTCTGCACTCGTGGATAAGGGTCTCTTCGACCTCTCTGCGGAAAAATCCGTAGTATGCCAGAGTGGTTATGACTATACCCGTTATCGCTGTGATAATGCCCATGTAAAACAGGCTGAGTACGATCTTTCTTTCCATATCACTCGTCCTTATCCAGCTTGTAGCCCACATTTCTGACGGTCTTTATGTATTTTCCGTATTCGCCCAGCTTTCCTCTCAGGGTACGGATATGCACATCAAGAGTGCGCCCTGTGCTTTCCTGTCCCCATATCCTGTTGAGGATGTCATCACGCCTAAGCACTATCCTTGGTTCTTTCAGGAACATTTTCAGAAGTTCGTATTCCTTATAGGTAAGCTCTACAGACATATCGCCTGCGGTCACTGTTCTTGTATCCTCAGACATCATGATGCCATTATAGCACATTATACCGCTGCTTTTGTCCCGTACACCTCTCAGCCTTGCTTTTACACGGCTCACCATTTCCATAACACTGAAAGGCTTGCACATATAATCATCGGCACCCAGGTCAAGTCCTTTCACACGGTCAAGCTCGGTGGTCTTAGCCGAAATGATGATGACCGGTATTTTTTCGGTGCTCCGATCATCACGCAGCTTTTGCAATACGGTAAGTCCGTCATCGCCGGGCAGCATGATGTCAAGCAGTATAAGATCCGGCGTGCGCACTTTCAGCGCATCATAAAAGGTCTTCGGTTCTTCAAAGCACTGCACATCATAGCCGCTTTTCTCAAGGGCATAGCTTTCAAGCTCTCTGATGCTCGCTTCGTCTTCCACTATATATATAAGCATTTTTTATCACACTCCTGATGATACCAGTATACCATAGTTATGTAAATTTGAAAAGTATCAAAAGGTTAAATCAAGGTTAAGCGCACTGAAAATGTTTTGTGACAAGTATGTGGTCGTGTGGTAAAATGCAGGAGTAATGACAGACACACTGTCCGACAGGGCAAAACATGATACAAAATATGAAAGATAATGTATCATACAGACGGATAGTCATGGGCTATCCGCCTTTTTTCTATATGATACCGTAATATATGCGGCTGTTCATAAAATATTTACATTATTTTGCTATAATTTTCCCGTGACCTGTCAGTTTTTCATCTTTCATCTTGAATGTATTAGGTGAAACGTTTCATAAGTGAGGTTTTTGTATGTCAGACAATGAGCTTATCATACTGCTGAAAAATGACCCCGGACAAGGCCTGTCCGAGGTCATCGGGAAATACAGCGGCTATGTATATAAAATCGCATACAGCAAGCTGTCGGAAGTCTGCCGCAGAGAGGATATAGAAGAAGCGGCAAGCGATATTTTCATGAAATTCTATGAGTATTTCAGGTACTCGGGAAAGCCTGTTGAGGCGGTCGCGCCCTATCTTGCTGTCATAGCAAAGCGGCACAGCATCAATTTGTACAAAAAGCACATCTCGGAGAAAGAGTACATAACATTTGATGAAATAGCCGATACAGCAGCGAGTGAGGATGACCGCAGCGAGATGCGTCAGCAGCTCATTGAGGCTGTCACTGCGCTCGGAAGACCCGATTCCGAGATATTCATGCGCAAGTATTTCTACGGTCAGAAAAGCCGTGAGATAGCCGAAGAGCTGGGTATGAAAACCAACACCGTCGACAAGATAGTCTCGAGAGGTCTTGTCAGACTCAGAAAGATATTTAACGAACAGGAGGACGCATAATGGATAAGGAACTTTATGAGCTTCTTGACAACATGACGTCTGACGAACTCATGGCGGCTGACGAACTGCTTGAAGAAATGGCAGAAAACACGGCTTTGCCCGATGATGTTACTCAGCGTATCCGTACCTCCGTTCTTAAAAAGGCGGGATTGGAAATGAACAATACTATCAGGATGAACAAAGGAAACAGCATTAATAACACATATGTAAATGAAAAACCGAATACGGTAAGAAAAGGACATAATATCATAGCGGCCTGCGCTGCTGTCGCTGTTCTGGCTGCCGCCGCAGGAGCCGTTATATTTAACGGCAGGCTGAAGCTCGACAGCACGGGAAGCAAAGACTCCCGTACCTCAGCGGTGAACAGCAGCCTGTCATCGGCTGTCGGTGATGAGTCAGCCGTGCCCGATGTTACGGGACTTGCCGAAGATGAAGCGGAAAAGGTGCTTTCCGATGCGGGCTTTGTGCCTGAAATGCGTGATATATATGCAGCAGGCGAAGCAGGCGTCGTCGTAAAGACCGACCCTTCTCCCGACACCGTTCTCCCGAAGGGCAGCGAGGTCTGCTTCTTTGTGAGCCGCAAAGCGATCAATTTCGATATTCTCGAGCAGGAAGAGCTTTATGAAACGGTCTGCGGACTTTATGATAAGGTCATGGAATATCACGGCGATACCATCGACAGATACAATGCGGAAAACGACAGCAAGTTCAGCGTTGAAAAGCCTTCCGAAGACCTGTCGTGGGAGGCTCTCCGCGATCTCGGTATCAATTATGACATTCTGATAAGTCTGACAGACGACGGGATGTATGACTATATCACCAAAAGCTTTATGACCGAAACGGCAGAGGTGCCCGATGTTGAAGGACTTACACCCGAAGAGGCCGAGCAGGAGCTGAAAGATGCAGGCTTTGTTCCCTATTATGACGGAACGATGATGACTCTCGGCGCTGACGGAAAAGTCTGCCTGAATGAAAATGCGGGGGAAGAACTGAAAAAGGGGACTCCCATATACTATTTTGTAGGCAGGATCAATGATGCCGCAAAGGCTGTTCCCGAGTATGACGGAGAACTGTACAGTGATGACGATCTTTCCGTCAAGGTATCAAAGCTGATGTGCGACGGCAATTACCTGATCCTTGAAACGACCATAGAAGAAAAGTCAGAAATGTCGATAAGAGAAATGTATGATGAAGGCCTTTATTATGCAGACAACGGAGAAAAGTGCGTCTACAGTGACGGTGCCGAATCGGGGTATAATATATACATATACGCCATTGACAGCAGCAGGATCGGTGTCATAAGATCATATCCGATAACCCCCGAAATGGCTGAACGCGGTCTGATGATAGATACAGGCAGTGTGAATGAACATTGGACATTGGTGGGAGATGAGTATGTCGAAGTTGAAAACAAAAAACAAAGACTGCTGAACATACCGCTTGAACGGAATGTTCCGACAAAAACACTCACCTCGGAAGACGGCAGGGAGCTCACCCTTTCCCCTATGGGCATCTCCATGCAGGATAAAAGCATTAAAAAAGACAGCTCTTTCGATGTCTGGCCCGATGTCACATATATCACAAAAGACGGTCAGCGCATCGACGGATATGACTACTATGGCACCGATGGATTCACTGTTTATTATCGCGACAGGATAAACTATGTGAGGACCGACAGCGGCTTTTACTGGTGCTTCTGCGGTTACAAGGACATAGATGATATCGAAGCCATTGAACTGAACGGCGTTATCTACAAATAATCATTCAAATGACTTTTGCTGCAAGGTGCCCCGTGCGCTTTGCAGCTTTTTTATGCCCGGATATCTATACATACTGTCAGTAGAAAAAATAATATTCTGTCAGTATTGATAGTGCGTTGACTTGCGGGGCGTGCTGTGTTATAATCAAATCAGAAAAGAGGGTGATACTTATGGACATGAAGCTATCGGAAAACATACGCAAAGCCCGCAAAGAGCGCTCGCTTACGCAGGAACAGCTCGCAGAAGTGCTGGGAGTGACGACAGGCGCTGTCTACAAGTGGGAGGCAGGACTTTCTGTGCCCGAAGTAGCTATGTTAGTCGAACTGGCAGACTTTTTTGATACATCTGTGGACGCTCTGCTGGGCTATGTGATAAAGGATAACGGCCTTGAAAAGACCCTTGAAAGACTTGGGACAGCACTCAGTCAGAGAGACAGGTCGGGTATTCCCGAGGCCGAAAAGGCGCTGAAAAGATACCCGAACAACTTTAATGTTGTGTACAACAGCGCTATGCTGTTCTATATGCTGGGCAACGACAGCAAGGACAGGGGACTTCTCATGAGGTCGCTTGAGCTTTTCAAAAGCTCACGGACGCTCATCTCACAGAACAGCTATGAGCGTATAAACGAGTCTACCATAAGCGGAAACATAGCTATGGTGTACGTCGCTCTGGGTGACAGCGAAAAGGCCGCAGAGATAACGAAAGCAAACAACACAGGCGGCATATATGACGCTATGATAGGTCTGTGTCTTATCAGGTGCGGCAAAGATGACGAGGCTGAGGGATATGTGCTGAACAGCTTTTACAGCAGTATGACATCTGCAATAAACTTCATGTATATTTACACGCTCCTGTGTATACACAGGGGTGAATACGACATGGCGGACGAAACGCTTTCATGGGGAAAGTCGTTCATCAGGGAGCTTATGGTATCTGATGAGATATCATATTATGACAGGGTGACAGCAGCGCTGATGATGCTGAACGGCTATGTAAAGCTCAAACAGGGCGACCTTTATCTTGCGAAGAAGGAACTGACTGCGGCGGCAGAAACGGCAGAGCGCTTTGACAGTGCCCCCTGCTATAACATCAAGGGTCCCGGATTCCTGAAAAAGTCTGCGGAATCCTATGATATACTCGGAAAAACAGCCGCAGAAAGCCTTGAATATATACGCAGTGAGCTGAATGACGCGGGATTTGACAAGCTTTGGGAAGAGGTATCGGATAAATGAAAAAGAAAAACAGAACTATGAGAGAACAATTAAGAGGAGAATTTTACAGAAACAACAAAACGGTGATGTGTCTTGCGGCGATAGGGTCGGTATTGTCGGGGACTATGGGTGTCATCGCGTCATGGATAGTAAAGCTGTTCATAGACACGGCGTCGGGTGCTGAGGGGGCATCGCCTCTGGGACGGCTGGTGTGTTTCAGCGCGGGATTCCTGATATTCAGTCTGGCGGCGAACACGCTGGACGTTTTCGCACAGTCAAAGTTCGTAAAGCGTGCGCTGGTGCAGTATAAGCGATTCGCATTCGGAAAGCTGACCGAAAAGAGCATTTCCGCATTCCGTGACGAGGACTCGTCGGCGTATCTTTCCGCACTGACGAACGATGTCGCAAGTATCGAGAACGATATGCTCTCACAGCAGTTCAATCTTATATCAAGGACTGTGACCTTTACAGCGGCTATAGTGCTGATGCTCTGTTCATCGGTGCAAATGACGCTGATAGCTGCGGCGGGAATGCTGCTGCCTGTAATATCGTCGGTGATAGTCGGCAGCAGGCTGAAGACAGCAGAGCAGAGGGTGTCTGATTCAAACAAGGACTTCACGGGGGTGCTCAGCGACTGTCTCAACGGCTTTGCGACTATGAAGAGCTTCAGGGCTGAAAAAGCAATAACACAGCTGTTTTCGGGCATCAGTGAAAGCCTTGAATCGGACAAATGCACGAAAAGCAGGCTCAGGGCATCTATGTACAGAATGGGCATAGTCACGGGTATGTTCTCGCAGTTTCTTGTGTTTGTGGCAGGAACATACATAGTGCTTACAAAGCACACGATAACAGCAGGTACAGTGATGATGTTCCTGAACCTCATGGGAAATCTGATATACCCCATGACAGAGCTGCCTGCGCTGATCGCATCAAGGCGTGCGGCTGCGGCGCTTGCCGACAAGCTGGCGGACGCACTTGAGAAAAACGCACAGCACGGCGGCAGTGAAAAGCTGGGACCTCTTGAAAACGGCATAAAGCTGGACAACGTGTCATTCGGCTATGATGAGGACAGGGAAGTGCTTCACGGCATAACCGCAGAATTC
>CADBTD010000034.1 GCA_902797535.1 uncultured Ruminococcus sp.
ACGCATAAGCTCCACCGAGCCTAATATGCAGAATATCCCCGTTAGAAAACCCCTCGGCCGTGAGATGAGAAAATTCTTCACCGCAAGAGAAGGCTGCCTGCTTGTTGATGCCGACTACTCCCAGATAGAGCTTCGTGTACTTGCAAGCGTCTGCGGTGACGAAAATATGCGTGAAGCCTTCCTTTCGGGCAGAGATATCCACACATCCACCGCCGCTCAGGTATTTGATGTCCCCGAGGATTTCGTTGACAGCTCCATGCGCTCTGCGGCTAAGGCCGTAAACTTCGGCATAATCTACGGTATCGGGGCGTTTTCACTGTCTAAGGATATAGGCGTTTCGGTGGCAGAGGCTAAAAGGTATATAAAGAATTACCTGGATAATTTCAGCAAAGTGTCCGAATTTATGGACAAAACCGTGAACGATGCTATCCGTGACGGCTATGTTACCACCATATTCGGGCGAAGAAGATACATTCCGGAGCTCAGCGCGTCGAACAAGAATGTTCAGGCATTCGGCAAGCGTGCCGCAATGAATGCCCCGATACAGGGTGCGGCGGCTGATATAATAAAGCTCGCTATGGTCAGGGTCTACAGACGTTTCAGAGATGAAATGCCCGAAGCAAGACTGATACTTCAGGTACACGACGAGCTTATCCTCGAAGTGCCCGAGGACAAGGCAGAAAAGGCGGCACAGATGCTTAAAACAGAAATGGAATCCGCAGTTGAGATGGCGGTGCCGCTGACGGTAGACGCTCACTGGGGAAAAAGCTGGTACACAGCTAAAGGATAAACGGAGGAACAGTTATGGAAAGAAATTACTGTCTGCTGGGCGAGGTGCTGGGTCACACCATGTCGCCGCCCATACACAAGGCGCTTTTTGACCTGAAAGGAAGAGAGTTCACCTATGAGATACACGAGGTGCCTTCGGACAAGCTTATGCAGGACGAAGAGTATCTGAGGTCACTCGCGGGATTCAACATCACCATACCCCATAAGGTGCCCGTTATCGCCATGACAGACGAACTTGACGAAACAGCAAAAAGATACAACTCGGTGAACTGCATAGCAAACCGTGACGGAAAACTTGTCGGCTATAATACCGACTGCGTGGGCTTTCTTGAAACGATAAGAGCTATGAAGGCTGACCTGTCGGGAAGAGTGCTGCTGATAGGCTGCGGCGGCGTAGGCAGGATGATGGCGATAGAAGCAGCCCTTGCAGGGGCAGACCTTACCATAGCAGTCCTTGAAAGCGATATGCCCCTCGCAGAAAAGGCGATGGAAGACATAAAGGCGATGAGACCCGACGCTAAGGTCAGTGCGGTGCTTGCCTCGGATATCGATACCTCAAAAGGCTACAGCCTGCTGATGAATGCCTGCCCTGTGGGTATGTACCCGAAGACAGAAGCCTGCCCCGCCTCCGATGAGGTCATAAGATCTGCCGACGCAGTGTTCGATGTTATCTACAACCCCCGCGAAACTCAGCTTATCAGAAAGGCAAAGTCTTTCGGCAAAAAAGCAGAGGGCGGCATGGCTATGCTTGTATGGCAGGCAGTCAAGGCTCACGAAATATGGGACGGCGATACCTACACCGACAGCGAGGTCGCAAAGATAATCGCCGATATGCAGGCTGAAGTAGAGCGCGATTTCCCCTCAAAGTAAGGAGCATACTATGATAAAAAAGAACAGACCCGTATTTCTCTGCGGCTTTATGGGCTGCGGAAAGTCAACGGTAGGAAAGCTGCTTGCAAAAAAACTCGGCAAGGAGTTTATCGACCTTGACGAATATATCGAGCAGACCGAGGGTATGTCCATACCCGATATCTTTGCACAGAAGGGTGAACCCTATTTCCGTTCCCTTGAAAGCAGACTTCTCGGTGAACTTCCCCCATCCGCAGGCGTAGTCGCAACAGGCGGCGGCACTCTTCTGAAAAAAGAAAACGGCGACCTTGCAAAGGCATCAGGCACAGTGGTGTATATAGACGCACCCTTTGAACTGTGCTATGACCGCATCAAGGACGATCCCCACCGCCCTATAGCTGTTTCCTCAACCAGGGAACAGCTGCTTGAAAGGTATGAACAGCGTGTGCCCCTTTACCGTGAGAATTCCGATATCTCCGTTGACGGTACAGGCACTCCTATGATGATCGCAGCCGAGATACTCAAATAAGATTTCAGCGCAAAAAAGCCTGTGAGCAAAAACTCACAGGCTTTTATCATCTGTTTTTCAGACGGCTTACTTGCTTGCTAAGTAGCAGGTCTTATCTTCGCCGTCCTTGTCCTTGAACTCTACCTGGAATACATATCCGTCAGCATCGTCAAGCATAGCATAAACTGCGGTCCTCTGGACTGTGTCACCGGGCTTGGGATTCTCACTGCCTTCGCTCTTTGTAGTGGTGTACAGTGAACCGAGTCCGATGTAAGTCGTGCCGTCCTTTGTGAAACTGCTTCCGTCGGGATTTCTTGCATAGATATTGTCTACATCAGAATAGATGCCGTAATCTCCGGAAGGGAAGTCATCGGGGAAACGCACCTCATAATCTACCTTGAAATACTTTACACAGTCGTACTTCGGCTCAGCAAGTGTAACTATGCCGCCGTTTGAGTTGAACTTGTCAACTTCGTCCTGACCGTTGGGGTCGGTGCCGAGTATACGAATATAAACATACTCCTGCTGGTCGGTCTCCGAGCTGTGTACAGCTACCTTGCACCACTGTCCGATGGGTGCGGGCGAATTTGCATCAGTGAAAAATTCTCCGTCGCCGCCCTCAGCAGGCTTGCTGTCCTCTGCCGAAGTTGTCTCTTCGGGAGCAGATGTCTCGGCAGCAGTGGTAGTCTCTGCCTCAGTGGTAGTTTCAGTCTCAGCCTCGGTCTCAGCGGCAGTGGTAGTAGTCTCGGTCTCTTCCTCAGACTCTGCTGCTGCGGTAGTGGTCTTTGCAGGCTTTTCGTCCTCGTCGTCATCGTCGGAATTTCCGCAGGCAGCAAGGCTCATTGAAAGCGCAGCCGCAAGGATCACCGCGATCTTCTTGTTAAGATCCTTTTTCATTGTTGAATCCTCCTGAATAATAAGATACAGCCGTTTTCGGCTCACCAAAAATTATATCATTATTTTTTTACGGGGTCAAGAATAAAAGGAAAATTTGTCCGAATTTTAAGCAAAAGTTTCATTTTTTGAAACATTGTTCGTAAACCTGCACAATGCCGTCCTTTTTCGACAAAAGAACCATGTGCATAGCGACAATGCTCTTTTCACATTCCTATCAGATATGAATATTTTATTATGCCTCTCATTCCGTATCTCCGCAAAAAAGCTGCACGATTTTACATCGTACAGCTTTTTCATATAGAAGAATTATTACTTGATATTGTAAACAGTTACCTTGCCGTCATTCAGTACGCAAAGATGTCCGTAAGCCATGTAAGCCTTTTCGAGCTTGTCCACCAGCTTTTCGCCTGTTACCAGATCATATAAAGCCTTGTCAGCATAGGAGTAAAGAATGTTGTGTCCGAAGTAAGTTCCCGAGCTTGACAGTTTTAATGAAAGCTCGCCTGTGCTGTATACAAGATAGCAGTAGTCATCGCCTATCTTTGCATAGGGGGTGTCCAGGCAGTAAAGCACATCGTCGCCCGACTCTGTGAATATCACCTTGCCGTTCTTGTCCACCAGCGATGAAACGTTGTCCTTGGTGCGGCACTGGAAATATCCGGGTGCAGCCTTGGTTATGGTGTAGTAGTCAGCGGGAGTCACCTCAGTGCCGTCAGCCTTGAGTATGCCTGTGCCGTCATTCTTAGTGTATGTGAAGTATCCCTCGCAGATGCCGTATACCGAATCATACTTCGGCTCGATGATCATTCTGCCCTTTGCGCTCATAACGCCTGTAAGGTTCAGGTCAAAGTCCTTTGCGGAATAGTAGTAGCTGCTGCCGTCCAGTGCGGAAATATTGCAGGCTGTGGAGAATATTGCATTCTTATCGTGTCCGCATACCAGATTCTTTCCGTCCTCATACTTTGTAAGGAAAGCCTCTCCGACAGGTGTGTAGTCGGTCATGTCTAATACCTGATCGTCGGTACTTACATAAACGTTGTTGTCGGAGGCGTCAACGAAACTGATTATATCGCCGTATATATCATAGTGCGGGTCAAAGTTTGCTGCGGTGTTCTCAAGGAATTTCTTGTTCTCCAGGTCGTACAGCTTTACAGTGCCCTTGTAAAGAGTGTCGTCATCATTGGGGCTGAAGCTGAACTGATTTGCGGAAACGTAGTATATCGCCTCGTCTTCGCTTTCGGTAACGCCCTCGGGGATGTATGCCTTTACAAAGCGGCTGTTTACGCCGTCGAAAGTGCCAACGTGCTCGTCAGCCGAGAGTATAACGTTTCCTTCAGCGTCGATTATACCTTCATAGACCATGTCGCCTTCCTGCTTGCAGTATGCGAAATAATCGGTATTGTCTATCTTCGCAACAAAAGGCACGCCGCCGCCCAAGAGCTTCTCGCCTTTATAGTCATACATTTCAGCGTTGTCGTCGCTGTCGCCCTTGTATATGCAGGCATCGCCGTAGAAGTTAAAGCCGTCTGCATCAAATTCCGCTGCCTTTTCAAGCTCGGGGCTCTTTACTTCCTCCTCGGCAGGTGGGTCTTCCTCTTCAAGCTCCTGAGGTACTTCCGCAGAAGATTCGGTCTGCTCCTCGGAAACAGTTTCTTCTGAAGAGGTCTCTTCTTCGCTGTCATCCTCGGCTACAGTCGTAGCAGCAGGCTTTTCATCCTCGTCTTCATCATCGTCATCATCCGAGTTTGCGCACGCTGCAAGGCTCATAGTAAGAGCAGCCGCCAGCAGTACAGCAAGCTTCTTGTCCCATTTTCTTTTCATTTTGGGATCCTCCTTTTCGTTTAAAAAGTTTACATATGGTAATTTGTAAACTGCATTAACGATTATACCACTTATAAAAATACAAGTCAATACTCTTAACATAAAAATGGCTTATTGTTAAGCCGATAGTCTCATTTGTCAAATATTTGCGTGAAATATGCACAACATATTTTCCGGTGATATCATTGCATCTGTGCCCGAAAATTGCGGTATCTCACCGTCTTCCGCCGGATCTTCCCGATTTTTTCAAAGTAGTGCGTATCAACAAAATATTCTCGAAAAGATTGTTTAATTTGTCAATATCTTTTTTGAAAAGCATCTGATATAATACACCATAGGAAGAAAAATTGAAGTTTCATATATTAATATATTTACATGAGATAATATTTTACTGTGTGTATAGTGAGGTAATATTTATGAGAGAAGATATCCTATTTTGTGACGGCTGGCAGTTTTCTCTGTGCCGCCTCGGCGCAGGATATGATGAGTGCAGTGACTGGAAAAACATAGACCTTCCCCACGACTGGCTCATCGAAGATACCCGTGACCTTTACAAAGATTCAACAGGCTGGTACAGGCGCAGACTCGCCCTGCCCGCTGACGGCAGAAGAACATCTCTGCGGTTTGAAGGCGTGTATATGGACTGCCGCGTCTATGTAAACGGCAAGCCCGCAGGCGAATGGAAATACGGCTACACCACCTTTGAGCTTGACATCACCGACCTGCTTACGGGCGATGACCTCATCACCGTAAGGGTAGACCACCATGCCCCGAATTCAAGATGGTATTCGGGCGCAGGTATATACCGAAAGGTCCTGCTCAGACGTTACGGTCAGACGCATATCCTCCCCGACGGCGTGTACATTTCAGCAGATACCGACGGTAAAGTCACGGTCCTCACCGAAGCCGCAAGACCTCTCGGTGAAAGCTCTGACAGCTTCAGCGTCAAAACAGTTATCTGCCGCAGACAGGGTAATGACCTTGTCCCTCTGTGTGAGAAAACGAGCGCCATGACCTCCGCCGACCGCACTGTGCTCCCCGAGGAAATCACCTCCGATGATATGTCCTACTCCCTCAACAGACAGGTGCTGCATATCCCCGAGCCCGCTCTGTGGGATATTTCGAACCCTGCTCTTTACCTCTGTGAGGTCACCATTCTGCGTGACGGTGAAGCCTGTGACCGCACCGGGACCGTATTTGGTCTGAGAAGCGCCGTTTTCACCCCCGACAAAGGCTTTTTCCTTAACGGAAAGCAGGTGAAGCTGCATGGTGCGTGTATGCATCACGACCTGGGTGCGCTGGGTGCGGCAGTCAACCGCAGCGCTATTGAAAGACAGCTGAAAAAACTCCGTGAAATGGGAGTCAATGCAATACGCACCAGTCATAATCCGCCCGCCGCCGAGCTTCTTGAACTTTGCGATGAAATGGGCATCATGGTGCTCGACGAAGGCTTCGATATGTGGGAGCTCCCAAAGACCGACTACGACTACGCAAGGTTTTTCAGGGAATGGTCAGCCCGTGACACTGCCTCGTGGATAAGACGTGACCGCTGTCACCCCTGCGTTATAGGCTGGAGCATAGGCAATGAGATATACGACACCCA
>CADBTD010000035.1 GCA_902797535.1 uncultured Ruminococcus sp.
GGAAAAACTTTGTGGTTTGTAAATATAGTGACCATTTTTATTATGTTCGATACCTGCCCCGAGTTCTTCCAGCGCTTTGAGATCATTATATATTATCTGCCTGTTTGATGACAGTTCCTGTAGGTAATCCTGTAAATGAGCTATATCTATTTTTTGTCCGTCTTCACCAAATTCACGAAGATACTGCATGATAGCTATTATTCTTTGTCTTGATTTTCTTTTTCCAGCCAAATTGCTACCCTCCTTTTTTATTAAGTATACCATAAGAAAAGTTTGCTGTCAATCTAAATGTATTAAATTTAATACATTATTTGTATCAGAAGAAAGATGTATTAAATTTAATACATCTTTAGCTTGAGATAAATGCTGGGCTTATGTTATAATTGAAAAAAATATGATCAAAGGAGAGATAAAGATGAAAAAGTATCTTTCGGATATAATAGACAGGCATGAAAAAGGACTGTATGTATGTAGACTTCCAACCGGATATGGAAAAAGCTTTTCTGTTGAAAAAGTTATCAGAGATATACTGGCAGATGCTTCGGATGACAGAAAAATTATTTATCTGACATCATTAAAAAAGAATTTGCCAAAATCGTTCGTTGATTCTGATGATGTTCTGGTTTTGCGTTCAAATCTTGATCAGGTAATGGATATACTCCCGGAATTAGAAGTACCGGAAGTCTTTAAGACCCCAGCGTATCACAAAACCCTTAGAACAGCCGAAAAGCTCAGCAAACTCAGGAAAAATAATACGTTCGATAAAGAATACACAGACTCTGTTGAAAAGGAACTTATAGAAAGCGAATCAATATTCAGGCATGAATTACAAACACATCTTAAGCAGACATTTCATAATAAGACTGCTCGGCTTGATGCTATACGAACACAGAACAGATATCGCTGGATAGGAGAATTATACCCTGCTGTTTTTACAGATATAAAGCAGGTACTTATAATGACGATGAAGAAGTTTTTGAGTAAGAATTCTGTTATCATCGATCACAGCTATGATTTTATTACTGCCGAATTCATGGAAAACGCTGTTATATTCATTGATGAGTTTGATGCAACCAAAGCCGTTATAACAGATCATCTTATCGAACGTGCATTAAATGTTTCCAATGATTATCTTGACCTGTTCAAGGCAATATTTTATGGTTTCAGGATAGAAAGCATACCCGCAAATCTGCAAATGGCATTATCTTCTGACGAGCATCTATCGGATGATATAAACACGATCATGGAAACAGGTGAAAATCTAATTCACGAATTCCGATTGGATCTTAGTTACAAGATGAATAACGAGAGTATTGACAGACATCAGAATTATCTGTTCAATGATGGCAGTTTCCATACCGTATTTGAAAGAGGGAAAAAATATATCCGTTCTGCTTATGATGAAAGAAGCAATAATGTACTGATAACTACAGAGAGCAAAGAGGATTATAAAGTAAACAAGACCAATAATGACCTGGTCATTTTCAGTATGCTGAGAAATGTCCGTTCGTTTCTTTCCGGATTTCGTTTACTTGTATTCAAATGGGCGGAATGCTACCGTATGATCGTAAATTCAGGCCGTTCTGATGAATACGATGAGTTTACCAAAGAAAATGCCATAAGCACCATTCTTTACACGATAGGACTTAATAAAACTCAGCAGGCACTCCTTATGAACGAATGCTGTCGGATATCGTCTTTCAGAAGAACTCTTATTCCCGAACGTTCACACTATACAGACGGATTTGAGATATTTGAATTTAAAGACAGTGATGAACACAATGAATCAACTGAGATAAATTATATCAAAGTTTATGATACACCCGAAAAGATTATAAGGTATATAAGTGAAAGAAATACGGTGTTTGCGATATCAGCAACGGCTGATATGCCAACAGTATTCGGAAATTACGATCTTACATACCTTAAAGAAACGCTGGGAGAACGTTATCATAAGCAAGATGACGAACTCAGCCGTCGTGTGAATGATTCATTAAAGCGTAATTACAAAGCATATACAGATGGCAGGATCACTATACATTCTGAGACATTGAATACATCTTGCAACGGTGAAATAAAGGAAAAGTGTGATGAATTTCTTTCATCTGACAATGCTAAGCTTGCGGCAAATATGATTTCAAATATAACTGATGATCATTATGCTCAGATGCGTTATTGCAGTATCCTTCGGGTCATGCATGGCTTCTTTGAACATAATGAAATCCGAGCACTGTTGTGTCTTCAGAATGCGCTGCCTTCAGCTGATGCAAAAATGAATGAAGATCTGCTGTGCAGCTTATTCGTGCTTGCCGCTTCAGACCTGGGCAAAACTGCAAATGATAATGAGCTTTGCATATTGCGCACATCAAATTTCGAGAAAGACAAGGATGCTGTTCTCGGTGCATTGAGCAATGGAGAACGAAGGTTTGTTATGTCATCGTACAGCACCATCGGTGCAGGGCAGAATTTACAATATTCGATAAAGGATAAAAGCGGTTATGTTGAGCTCTGCGAATGTGAAAATGATAATGACAAGAGGCATTTCTCGGCAGATTTTGATGCTCTGTATCTTGGCAGTATAACTAACCTTACTGTAAATACCTATTCTGACGGAAACATAACAAAGGAAGAACTTCTGAAGATGCTGTTTCAGACAGAATCCTTGTATTATAACGGCGAGTTAAGTTATGATAATACGGACAGAATGGTAAAGCTTGCGTTCAATTCGTTTTCAGGAAATAATGATAATAACTGTAACTTGCTGTATAAGACAGAGAGTATGAGAAACTATGTTACACTGCTTACAGTGCAGGCAGTCGGAAGAATGTGTAGGACCTATCTGAAACGTCCTGATATTTACCTGTACGCCGATGATACTCTGCTGGGAAAGCTTGATGTGTCGCTGCTTGAAAAATACAGTTCTTCACCCGAAATTGCAGCTATTACAAAAGAATGCAGAAAGCTCAGCAAAAAGTATACAGTATCGGAAGATAGGGTACTCAATACTGCTGAAAGGATATCCACTTATGGAATGAGAACCATAAGGCAGATGCTTTCAAAGAACTGGACACAGGAAAGCATGGAACTCTGGGCGGCTATCAGAGAAACCGTACTCAGATATCCGACAGCATATAAAGAACTCGCCGTACGAAATGAAATTATCAGGAAGTTATATATCACATCGGGAGAAGCGATAAACAGATACATCTATTCTCAGTATTCGGATTTCAATAATGTAGTAATTGATTTCACCTGCAATATTGTCGGATTTAAGAATAGTGAAAGAGCTAAGATCATGGGAGAAGGAAAAGAACGTGTTACACTGACAATGTCTGAAGAGGATTCGGGACTTACTTCGCTCATGAAATACGCTCCACTGAAAAAATTCTTTATTGATTCTGGATATGCGGTAAAGTTTGAGAAGGACCTGTATATTATGAGCCCTGTGTTGTATCACAACATCTATAAAGGCGCCCTCGGTGAAGCAGCAGGAAAGTTTATACTTAAAAACGAGCGTGGGATCGAGCTTTCTGATATAACTGATCCTGATAAGTTTGAGTTTTTTGATTATCTTCTTGCACCTGATATATATGTGGATTTCAAAAACTGGAAATACACCTATGTACAGGATAAAGAAAAAACAAGAGCAGAAATACTTGCTAAACTTGATGCCATAGGCGGAAAACGAGTA
>CADBTD010000036.1 GCA_902797535.1 uncultured Ruminococcus sp.
CGCACCATACAAGGAATTCCGTTATGTTGACGGCGGACATTTTCTTCCGCTGATAGACTCCGAGGGTCTTGCAGAGTTCGTAAAAAACGCAAAGAAGAAGATGTACGGCTCAAATTGATGAGGATAAAAAAACACTGGACAACAAGACGGAATTGTAGTATAATATAAGTGTATGTGCGATAAGCTGATATCAGCGATATCGGAACAAACGGTCCGACAGACCAAAAGATAAGGACAGAAGAATGACTACTATGAAAATCAATTCTGAAAGGGGGGCGCTTTGATGAGCGTATTTCCGATAAGTGCGGCACTGCTTGACGCCATGGTGCTCGCTGTAACGGAAAAGGGCGACACCTACGGTTATCAGATAACAAAGGATATACAGGCACAGGTGAGCGTGAGCGAATCAACGCTGTACCCCGTGCTCAGACGGCTTCAGAAAAACGGACTGCTCGAAGTGTACGATATGCCGTATGACGGACGGAACAGACGGTATTACCGCATCACGGCAGCAGGGCAGAGAGAACTTTTGAATTACCGCAAAGAATGGACAAACTTTGCGCAGCAGATAGGATATTTTTTAGATGAAAAAGGAGCTGGAGAACAATGACGACAGGCGAATACAGAGACAGACTGTTTGCAGAGCTTCAGGGGTTTGACCCTGACGAGGTCGGCAGTGTTGTTGACTACTACACGGAACTTATAGAGGACGCTGATGACCCTCAGCAGCAGATGCTTCGTCTCGGCACCCCCGAACAGCTTGCATACAAGATAAAACAGGAAAACGGCTGGATCGCACCCGAAGGCTTCGGACAGGGCGGCTATCAGCAGTACGGCTATCAGAACGCAGCATATCCGCCCCCGCAGAAAGGCGGCACGGCAGGACGTGTGATCGCACTTATACTGACATTCCCCTTCTGGGTAACAGGCTATGCACTGATAATCAGCCTTTTTGCCGTTGCAGCGGCATTCGGGATCATCTTCCCCTCTGCTGTTGCCGCAGCAATTATAAGTATGCTCCATTTTGTCGGGATATCTGTGCCCTACGCCGCAGAGATGCTGTTCGTGGCTATATTCTGTGCAGGTATGACGGTGCTGCTTATAAGACCTATCAGGGCGATGTTCAGGGGTATCGCGGGACTTCTCAAGGAATTTTCACTGTTCCTGTTCGCTCCCGGCGCAGTAAGAGGCGTTCCCAAATATCAGCCGAAGCCCATAAGCAAGGCAGCGGTCGCACTGGGCGTCATGATGGCTGTCATAGGCCTCACAGGCACTTGTGCGCTCGAGGTGCATAACAGAAAGAACATAGACAGCTATGTAAAAGAAATGGGTCTCGAAACAGTCGAAAAGGAGATACCTGCCGGTCTTTCGGATCTGAACATAGAAATGGGCACGGGAAATATCGAGCTGCTGCCTGCGGATGACGGAAAAAGCAGGATAGTATGCGAGAATGTTGTAAAGGATAAACTCACCATAAGCGACGGCGGTTCGATGAAAGTGAAATACTCCTACAGCACAACAAGCAGGATAGCTTCATTCAAGTTCGGCTTTGAAGAGTCGTTCGCTCAAAAGACCACAGCAAAAATAAAGGTCTACCTCACGGAAGACCGGATGACGAGTATCAAACTCGACAATGACCTTGGTGAGATAAAGTGCAGCGGCATAAACGCCGACAAACTCTCGATATCCTGTGACTGCGGCGATGCCGAGATCGAAAACTGCACGATAAATACCCTTGATGTGCATAACTCCCTCGGTGAAACAGACCTTGAAGGATGCGAGATAAGCGGCGCTCTGACCCTTGCGGCAGACTGCGGCTCGGTGGAAATGGCAGACGTTAAGTGCCTTGATACCGTTGATATCACCGAAAAGCTCGGCTCTGTAACTGTCAGGGACTCCGAGCTTGCAAAGCTGACGGTGGTCAACGACTGCGGCGATGTTTCACTGAAGTCTGTGAAGATAACCGTGTCGGGAGACCTCACCCTCGAACTGGGCAGCGCAGACCTCAAGCTCATAGGTTCCGATTACGACATCAACGCCACCTGTGACCTCGGTGACGCCGAGATAAACGACGAGGACGCTTCAAAAGCGCCGAGGGGCAGCATACCGGTATCCGTACACTGCGACACAGGTGATATCGACGTGACTACCTATTGATACAGCCAGCTACTTAATATCCTATATATTTTGTCCGAACGCCGTGCAGCAAAAAATGCTGTGCGGCGTTTCTCTCATATTTACGCCTTTGCACGGATTGTAAGAATATTAAACCGTATAGCAATATGGACTTTTTGTGTACGCAGGCAAACTTTAGTCAATAAATGCTGACCAAAGTTTTCAAATAAAAAAGGAGTTTTTATGTTACTTTACACAAAAATCGCAATAATCGGTAAAAACAGCGCAATAAATGATAAGTAATATGTTAAGAAAAATTGTAGAATTATATATGTGAAACACTGCGGTGAAAAATCGGTTAGACACTACAGTGAAGATTTTATACCATTCAGGAGGTAGATCACTATGAAGGCATACAAGAAGATCACAGCCGGCTTATGCGCAGCTATGCTCTGCTTAGGAATGGCAGGATGCGGCAGCTCGTCTTCGGATGATAAGAAATCCGAAACCACCAGCAAGGCTAATGAGATCACTATGAAGGAAGAGGACAAGCAGCAGCTTGAAGAAACTTCCAGCAAACTCGAAGATAAAGAGCTTGAGAACAAGACCATAAAGTTCTTCTCTCACTGGGACATGAACCCCGGCGACGGTCAGGTAGTTCCTCCCGGAATACAGATGTTCCGTGACAAGTATGACGGTAAGATCGAATGGGTACAGACCACTTGGGACAACAGATATGATGATCTGGCTGCTCTCGTAATGGCTAACGACTCACCCGACTACTTCTCCGCAGGCGATATGGACGGCTTCCCCAAGGGCGCTATCAAGGGAATGTTCCAGCCTATCGATGATTACATCGACGTAAACAGCGATCTGTGGGCTCCCGCAAAGAACGTTCTCGACGGCTTCCTGTTCGACGGCGGTCACTATGTTGCAGCTACAGGCGCTTATCCGCACTATGTATGCGTATACAACACCACTACCATAAGCGAGAACGGCTACGAAGACCCCGCTGAGCTGTTCCACAACGACGAGTGGACATGGAGCAAGTTCACCGAGATGGTAGAAGACTTCACCGATCCCGAGAACGACGTTTACGGCCTTGACGGATGGTGGTATCCTTACGCTTTAAGCAACTCCTGCGGCAAGCCGTTCATAGGACTTGAGAACGGTAAGCTCGTAAGCAACCTTGAAGATCCTAACCTTGCCAAGGCTCAGAATATGCTCGAAGAGCTCAGAAAGCATAAGGTAGGCTTCGACAGAGCTTCAAACGGCGGCTCTACAAGAGGCGACGGTACAACAGGTAACGGTCTCGGAACTTACCAGACTCTGTTTATCCCTGTTGGCCTCTGGGGCATTGAGAACTCTCCCGAAAACGTTACCGCATTCGGTGATGTTGAAGCAGGCGAGATCATGTTCGTTCCTATGCCCAGAATGGATGACAGCGATACATATTATGTAACCTGCCGTCCCGACGGTTTCTTCCTGGTAAAGAACGCTCCCAACCCCGAAGGCTTTGCTGCTCTGATGAACTGCCAGATGCTCGCTGCAAGCGATGCTAAGGAGATCACCGTTAAGCAGCTCAAGGACGACTATAAGTGGAATGATGATATGATAGCTATGCGTCAGGAGATACTTGACCTTGCTAACGCTCATCCTATCTTCGACTTCTCTGAGGCAGTTTCTGCTGAGCTCCAGAACGTAATGGTACAGCAGGTAATGAACGCTACCAGCTTCGGTGAAGACCCCTGGTCAACTGTTGTTGAATCCAATAAGGATCAGGTAGACTTCTATCTTGACGAAGCTAACCAGAAGATCGACGTTGACGCTGAAAAGGCAAAAGATGCCGAATAAGCGCCAGCCGACATAAAATCTAACCTTTTCTAACCGAGAGGCAGCCGCTCGCTTTTGGCGATACGGCTGTTTCTCGGTTTTTTGTTTTCGTTGAGACTTTCGCAATAATTGATAAGCGGTCCGCAACATTCGCATTGAAAATTTTTGATACAGAGTGTAAAATTAGAATATAAGAATGTTATTTTTAAACGAAAGGAAGTTACAATTTATGAAGCTTTTTGTTGATACCGCTAATGTAAATGATATCCGTGAGGCAAACGACCTCGGAGTTATCTGCGGAGTTACCACCAACCCCTCCCTTATCGCTAAGGAAGGCAGAGTTTTTGAAGAAGTAGTCAAGGAGATCACTGAGATCGTTGACGGCCCTATCTCTGCTGAAGTCATCTCTCTTGAGGCTGACAAAATGGTAGAAGAGGCTATCCCGCTCTCAAAGATACACAAGAATATCGTTATCAAGCTCCCTATGTGTGCTGAGGGCCTCAAGGCCTGCAAGCGCCTTACCGCTATGGGCATCAAGACTAACGTTACTCTCATCTTCTCTGCTGCACAGGCTCTGCTTGCTGCAAATGCAGGTGCTACTTATGTTTCACCTTTCCTCGGCAGACTTGATGACATCGGCATGACCGGCATGGATCTTATCGAGGAGATCGCTGAGATCTTCGCTATCCAGGATATCAAGACTGAGATAATCGCTGCATCCATCAGAAATCCGATACACGTTACTCAGGCTGCTGCAGCAGGCTGCGATATCGCTACAGTTCCTATGAACGTTATCAGACAGATGATAAAGCATCCTCTTACCGATAACGGTATCGAGCGTTTCCTCAAGGACTGGGAAACTGTTCCTAATAAGTAATGTAATCAATTTCCTCCACCTTCTTAATCAATTCTTGAAAGAGCCAAGAGCCGTCACACTCTCGGCTCTTTTTGTTAGCACATACTTATAAAAATTAGCGTACTCTAACCGTGATTGTCTGTTGCTAACTTATTGACACAGGTTAGCAAAAATGTTATAATATATAAATAAACGAGGGAGTAGCAAGCTTTCCCACAAGCAGTAAGTCGACATACCGGCAGACGAAAGCCCGGCTTACTTTAATTTGCGAGACTCGTGTATAGATCAAAGCTATGCACGGTCATATATTCGATCACACTGTCATGGCTTATGGTCATGACATTTTTTTCGGGAGGAAGTCCAATGAAACTGACTTTCATGTTCTTTTTAAACAGTCTGCTCCTCGGTGCGGGACTTGCTATGGATGCTTTTTCGGTCTCTGTGGCTAACGGCCTCAGTGAACCTCACATGAGGCGTTCCAAATCAGTCTGTATTGCGGGCACATACGCTTTCTTTCAGGCGCTGATGCCCATGATAGGCTGGATACTCGTCTGTCTGGCCGCCGAGAAGTTTTCGGTATTCCACAGGTTCATCCCCTGGATAGCACTGCTGCTCCTCGGCTTTATAGGCGGAAAAATGCTTTTTGAAGGGTTTTCAAACAAAGAGAATCGCTCTGAACAGACTGCACAAAAGCTCTCACCTGCTGTACTTCTTGTGCAGGGTGTGGCAACATCTATAGACGCACTTTCAGTCGGATTCACCATATCCGACTACAAACTTGTACCTGCGCTCATCTGCGCAGCTCTGATAGCCGCTGTGACC
>CADBTD010000037.1 GCA_902797535.1 uncultured Ruminococcus sp.
AAGATACAGGGACATCAGTGCCTTGCCATAAACCGTGCCGAAAAAGAGGGAGCTCTTAAAGTAAAACTTGAGACAGACGACAACAGGATGCTCAACCGCATAGAGGATATGACAATGCCGAGAAAGACTGCTTACCGTGCATTTCTTGAAGGTGTTTGTGAGGATTCATACAGCAGACTGATAAAGCCTTCGATCGAGCGTGATATACGCTCGGCGCTGACCGAATCCGCCGAGGACGGCGCTATACACAATTTCAAGCTGAATCTTCATGCACTGCTCATGCAGGCAATAGTTACAGGCAAGGTAATACTCGGACTTGACCCCGGATATTCTCACGGGTGCAAGATAGGTATAATAGACGCCGAAAGCAAGGTGCTGTGTACAGACGTTATATATCTTCATCAGAAGGAGCGTGCTTCAAAAAGGCTCGCGGAGCTTTGCAAAAAGTACAAGGTAGACTGCATAGCTATCGGCAACGGCACTGCCTCACGCGAAAGTGAGGAACTGGTGGCATCGTTAGGCGTGGACTATGTTATAGTAAGCGAGGCGGGCGCTTCGGTATATTCCGTTTCCAAGCTCGCTGAGCAGGAATTCCCCGACTATGATACGAATGTACGTTCTGCTATCTCTATCGCAAGAAGACTTCAGGACCCCCTTGCAGAGCTTGTCAAGATAGACCCGAAGTCGATCGGTGTAGGACAGTATCAGCATGATATGAACCAGAAGAAACTTACAGAAGCACTTGACGGCGTTGTTGAGGACTGCGTAAACAGCGTGGGTGTAAACGTAAATACCTCATCGGCGGCACTGCTTGAGCATATTGCGGGACTTAATGCCACCACTGCAAAGAATATAGTTGCCTATCGTGAGGAGAACGGCGCATTTCGTTCAAGAAAGCAGCTGCTCAAGGTGCCGCGTCTCGGTGCAAAGGCTTATGAACAGTGCGCAGGCTTTCTGCGTGTGTCGGGCGGAGATACTATACTCGACAACACAGGCATACACCCCGAATCGTATGATGCTGCGGAAAAGCTGCTGGATATGCTGGGATACACACTTGATGATGTGGCAAACGAGCGCCTTTCGGACTTTTCCGAGCGTGCAAAGAAGTTCACCGTTAAGCAGATAACGGAAAACTGCGGTGCGGGCAAGGAAACGATGATAGACATTGGCAAGGAGCTTTGCAAGCCCGGCCGTGACGTGCGTGAGGGTCTTCCCGCACCCGTATTCAGACGCGGCATAATGGGCATAGACGACCTTGAAGAGGGAATGGTGCTGGACGGTACTGTAAGAAACGTTATAGATTTCGGTGCGTTTGTGGATATCGGTGTGCATCAGGACGGACTGGTACACATTTCCGAGATAGCCAACAAGTATATCAAGCATCCGTCTGAGGTGCTGAGCATCGGTCAGAACGTAAAGGTCAAGATCATAAAGCTCGATAAGGCAAAGAATCGCATATCTCTTTCAATAAAGCAGGCAAAGTGAATACAAAGCAAAAACGCAGGGCAGTTCATTGACTGCTCTGCGCTTATTTTATGAACTTGTATGCGAGGATGGCTATCCATTCCCGAACATAATATGTTGGTGCAAATCTTGGTTCGGTGTGTGCCGGCACAGCTTTTACCGACATCCCGATGCGATCGGCAAGCATGGCGGCACGATACTGGTGAAATCCGTCGGTAGCGACAGCAACATTTTCGGGAAGATGGTTTTCCTTTATCAGCCGCGCCGAAAATTTTAGATTTTCAAGAGTTGTGGAGGAACGGTCTTCACGGTATATCCTTTCGGGGGATATGCCGTGTGCAGTCATATAGCTGTACATCGCTTCTGCTTCGGAAATGCTTTCATCTTTTCCACGGCCTCCCGAAACTATACACACAGCCTTGTTTTCCCTTTGCAGGTATTCTATAGCGGCATTCAGACGTCTGCGAAGCATTCTTGTTGGTCTGCTGTTCTTGACTTTGCAGCCGAGGACGATGAGCGTACAGGGCACACCGCTTTCCGGAAGGTCGTTTGCGGCGGCTTTCATTTTTATTGTCAGAACTACTCCGCAGAGGATCATCGTAAGTGCGCCCGCAAGTGCAAAATAAGCAAAAGCGCCGAGAGCTTCAAAATAAAATGTGAGCAGTATCAGCAGTACAGTGAAAACAATTCCTGCGGCATTTCCTGCGCAGACTACAGGAAGCGGAGTCAGAAACAGCGAAAGCAAAAAAAACTCAAGTGTTATCAAAATGTCCTTTAATTCCATTATACACCTCGGTATGGCATCAGGATAGTCCTTATACGATCGATTATACCATAATTTCATGCAAAAGTAAAGATTATATACGGGAATTGGATTTATAAGGAAAGGCAATTATTTCCCTGTATCGTATCCTGTTTTCAGGGTGATACTATACACAGAATAAACCGAAAGGAGATGCCTCATATGAAACAGTTCAGCGATCTGTCGGAGCTTCTTGAATCTGACAGCAGGGCTATGGCTTTTTATAATTCTTTGCCTTTGACCATGCAGAGAAAGCTTTACAGCAGGGGAGTCAACACATTTGAACAGCTTTACAGCTGTGTTCCGAAGACCACATCGCAGGAAAAACAGCCGAGGCTTTCAGCAGTAAGCTGTTCGGAAGCAACAGGTTCGGTGCCGTCGGGAAGTGATATGGACCGAGCCGATTGGGACAGCATGGGTGATCTGTTCCCGTTTTCGCCCGCACAGAAATAAAGCAGCCCCTGCTGTATGCAGGGACTGCCGTAAAGTGTGCTTGTTGTTCAAGCAGCGTCTTCGTCTTTTTCAAAGAAGATCTCTTCTTCTTCGATATACTCTTCTTCGGCCGGAAGCTCTGCTTTTTCGGATACATCCTGATCTTCCGGCACGATCTGTTCCTGTATCTCATTGATCATGGCATTTACACTGCCTGCCGCATGAGTTGATACCTTGTACGCAGGTGAATAACTGCTGTAGATCATCTCTCCGTTTATTACGAAGTATGCTCTCATCTTGAACTGATATTCGGTTCCGGGTTCAAGACCTGTAACGGTAAATTCTGTATTGTTTTCTCCGGGGATGTCCTTTATCATATAGAACTTTCCGTCAGATTTCATCTTGTAGATCTTATAGCCTGCACAATCACAGTGTGCCCACTTGAGTGTGATGGAGGTATCTGTAGCAGATGTTTCATAGATCTGAGGAACAAAAGGCTTTACAAGGAGCGCTTTCGGCTTGGAATAGAATGACTTGGCCTTTGAACCTCCGTCGATCATCCTGACAGCCATTACTTTATATTTTACTGTTTCTCCGCCAATTACGTTGCGGTCGATGTATGAATATGCAGTGTTTGATGAGGTTGCCTGTATCTCGGCATATGAGTCATAACAATTGTGTTCTTTGCTGTACTTGAATAATGTGTATGATGTTGCGTTGGGAACACCGCTCCAGGTAACGGTCACATCATGGTTCGTATCAGATACAGCCGATGTGATAACAGGCGTAGCAACGGAGTAATTATCTTTGTTTTCCTGAGTGTTCGGGACCTTGACTACCTTAGTGGTGGAATAATCGCTTCTCTGTGTGTATTTTGATTTTACGGGTGCAGAAGAGAATACCTGTACCCAGTAATGAACGGGGTAATTGTGCGAGTCAAGTATCTCTAAGCAGGCAAGTCCGGTTTTAACATATCTTCCGTTTATGTATGTTTGGTGATGTCCCGGGTAATAAACTCCATCAATAGTTTTTCCGTTAGAATCATGCCATGCTTTATAAGCGTCATATGCGGTATCAACACCGGATGCGATATTTTCGGCTCTTGCACCGGTGTATCCGAGGTTTGCGCTCCAGCCTTCAAAGCAGGTAGCGACATTCGGATCGAGTCTGTTGGGATACTGCGGTCTTTCATGAGAAAAGCTGATCTTTATCTCGGCAGCACGCTGAGCAGCTATCTCCATGAGATATTTGTCCATGACGAGTTCTGCTACACCGAGAGACCTTCGCTCGGCATTGATAAGATCAAGACATTCCCATGCCATTGAATTCGACTGTTTTCCCGATACCTGCATAACAAGCAGAGGTGCGGCTGCTGATGCGGGTATCGTACTGATCATACTGACCATCATCAGTACTGCTGTAACTATAGACAGCAAACGGTTCTTTTTCATTAAGATCAACTCCTTAAATTTCACAGCAAACACAAATTAACAATATAGAAACACCTACAATTTCTTTTGTTAAAAAATACTACCAAAAATAGTTATAATTATCCTAATATTATTATACCACACGTGTCAATATTTAGATATACACAATATAAACGAATTTTTGTTGAACTATTTTGTAATTGTATACAAAAGTCAAGTTAAAACAAAAAAATTATAAAAAGCCCTTGACAGGTAGAGGATTTTATGATAAAATAATATACGTTGAAAAGAGCAAGACGATAAAAAGCCTGAAAATACGGAAGCTTAGCTCAGCTGGGAGAGCATCTGCCTTACAAGCAGAGGGTCATAGGTTCGAGCCCTATAGTTTCCACTTAATGGATAAGATCCTATCAGGCCGGGTAGTTCAGTTGGTTAGAACGCCAGCCTGTCACGCTGGAGGTCGTGGGTTCGAGCCCCATTCCGGTCGCTTGTCCCAAGACATTATTTGGGAAAGGCAGTTTACTTGCTCTTTGCCTCTGTAGCTCAGTAGGTAGAGCAGGGGACTGAAAATCCCCGTGTCGATGGTTCGATTCCGTCCGGAGGCATTGATAGACTTTGTTCTATTATATATGCGGATTTAGCTCATCTGGTAGAGCGCCACCTTGCCAAGGTGGAGGTAGCGAGTTCGAGCCTCGTAATCCGCTCTTGATGCCCTGTACATTATGTATAGGGCATTTGTTTTATATGAAAATACTTTGACGGGAATCAGTAGCGTTAAAGCGTCAGGATCCAGAGAGCCTGCGGTTCGGTGTGAGCAGGTGTCGGCTTTATATGCGAATTACCTCCCTGAGTTTCGTGCGTGAGAAAGAATTCATTTAGCGCACGGCGTATCCTGCGTTAAAGGCAATGAGACCGCATTCTGCGGTAAACTGAGGTGGTACCGCGTTCACAACGCCCTCGGAGAGCTTGCTGCTCTTCGGGGGATCTTTTATTTTGGAGGTGTTATTATGTCATCAATAAAACTGATAAAAGCCCTGTCTTCAGACACGGCTCTGCTGCACGATATCCAGGTAAGCTCGTTTATGCCGCTGTATGAGAAATATCATGACGATGATACGAGCCCCGCAAAGGAGTCTGCCGATGCGATAGCATGGAAGATAAACAACTCGGATTTCTATATCGTATATGAAGGCGATGAAGCTGTTGGCGGTGTCAGAGTTGTTGCTGACAGTGATAATATCTGCCGCATCTCACCTATATTTCTGCTTCCTCGGTGTCAGAACAAAGGTATGGGAAGCAAAGTGATGGAACTTGTGTTTTCACTTTATCCCAAGACAGAAAAATGGCAGCTCGCTACGATCTCAGAGGAAGAACTCAACTGTCACTTCTATGAAAAACTGGGTTTTGTGCGCACAGGCAGCAGGACTGTCATAAATGAGCATATGACTATCATAGGGTTCGAGAAAACCATATAACTTATGGAATACATCAAAGCTAAAACTATCCTTCAGAAAAACAAGACAAATGACTGGTTCGGCAACGACTATAATATGAATCTTTACCGCGGCTGCTGTCATGGGTGCATATACTGTGACAGCCGAAGCGAATGTTATCACATTGACGATTTTGAAACGGTCCGCGCTAAGGAAAACGCAATAGAGATACTGCGTGAAGAACTTCGGCGCAAGAGAACAACGGGCGTGATAGGAACAGGCTCAATGTCAGATCCTTACAATCCTTTTGAAAAGACGGAACGGCTTACAGAAAGAGCGCTTGCGCTTATCGATGAGAACCGTTTCGGGATCACCGTGATAACGAAGTCGTCACTGATACGCCGTGATTCTGACCTCTACAAGGATATCTCACGTCATTCGCCTGTACTCTGCAAGATGACTGTCACCACATCGGATGACGCTCTCAGCCGTATCATTGAGCCGAATGTCTCGGTTTCTTCCGAACGTTTTGAAACGCTTTCCGTACTTTCGGACAAAGGCTTGTTTACAGGAATAACGCTGATGCCTGTGCTTCCTTTTTTAGAGGACGATGCAGAAAATATCATCTCGATAGTCCGCCTTGCACATGAGGCAGGAGTGAAGTGTATTTATCCTGCATTTGGGATGACGCTCCGTTCGGGCAACAGAGAGTATTTTTACAGAAATCTTGACAGATTTTTCCCCGGACTCTCACAGCGCTATGCAGATACATTCGGAGGCAGTTATGAATGTGCCTCACCCAATGCGCGCGGGCTTATGAGAATATTTGCCGATGAATGCGACAGGTACGGGATAATATATGATATGAAAAAGATAATCAAGGCATACAAAGCGGGATATGACGACGGGCAGCTCAGTTTTTTCTGATGCCTGTTCCGAAAAAGACGAGGGTAAATATGATAGGTGATATAGTTACAGTAACAGTTGACAGACCTATGGGAAGCTATCATCCCGAACACAGGGATATGTATTATCCCGTTAATTACGGATACATCGAGGGTATTATGGCACCTGACGGCGAGGAACAGGACGCTTATATAATTGGCGTTGACCGCCCTGTGGAAAAGTTCACGGGAAGGATCATCGCAATAGTACACAGATTTGATGATGTCGAGGAAAAATGGGTGGTCTGTCCCGACGGCGTCACATTTGATAAAAGCGAGATCGAAAAGCAGATAGAGTTTCAGGAGAGATTCTTTGACTCTGAAGTTATTATGTAAAGATTTGGGAGCATAAAAAATGATCTACAGACATCTTGAAGAAAAGGATCTTGATACATTTATAGAAATGCGCATTGTTCAGCTGAGAGAAGAGGGCGCTGAAGACGATATCGATCTTGCGCCTTCTCTGAGGGACTATTATAACAGGCATATGGCTGACGGTACATTTTTTTCGTGGATAGCCGAGGATCAGGGAGTGATAATAGCAACAAGCGGCATATCCATAGTGGAAAAGCCGCCGTATTACGGCTGTCCGAACGGAAGGATCGCGCTGCTTTCAAGTATGTTCACTGATAAGAATTACAGAAGAAAGGGCATTGCTAAGGAACTTCTTCGGAGGGTAACTGATGAAGCCCGTGAAAAAGGGTGTGGTGTAGTGCAGATAACCGCTTCGGATATGGGTGTGCTGCTTTATGCCGATTTCGGATTTGTAAAAAACAACAACTTCATGCAGCTGAAGCTGTGAACGAAGGCTTTGAAAGGTCGTGATATAAATGATATTCACCGCGGATATCATTCATTATGAGGTGAGAGCAAATGTTTCGTGAAATGCGAAGACAAAAGCAGGCACTTGAAGATAATGAGTGCATTGAACTGCTGAAAACAGAAACGCGCGGCGTTCTTTCGATGACAGGTGATGACGGTTATCCTTACGGCGTGCCTATAAATCACTACTACTGTGAGGAAGACGGCAGACTGTATTTTCATGGCGGAAAGATCGGTCACAGAGTCGATGCGGTCAAGGCCTGCGATAAAGTCTGCTACACAGTTTTTGACAAGGGCTTTCTCAAGGACGGCGACTGGGCGCTTAATGTGAAAAGCGTTATTGCTTTCGGGCGTATGAGCATAGTAGAGGACGAGGAAAAGGCTATCGACATATGCCGCAAGCTCTGCTATAAATTCACCGACGACGAGGACTATATCGCAGGAGAGATAGAGCATTTTGCAAAAGCAACGCTGGTCATGGTGATGGATATCGAGCATATGACCGGAAAGCTGGTCAATGAAAAATGATCTCAGACAGCGAAATAGTTTCGGCTATTGAGAAGCGTGGTATCCATAGGATCAGCGACGGACCTTGGTCTATGATATGTGCGGATCATAAGGGCAGGAAATACATAGTCAGCCGGAAAATGATCTTGGGCAGGCAAATACTGTTCGTAAAAACCGAACGTGGTCTGCCGATCAAGGTGATAAAAATAAGAATGAAATAAATAAACGGAGGAAATAAAAATGACAGTATTTGAAGAACTCAAAAGACGCGGGCTGATAGCACAGCTCACAGACGAGAAAGAGATAGAGGAGCTTGTCAACAACGGCAAGGCTACTTTCTATATCGGTTTTGACCCTACTGCTGACAGCCTTCATGTCGGTCACTTCATGGCGCTCTGCCTTATGAAGAGATTACAGATGGCAGGCAACAAGCCTATAGCGCTTCTAGGCGGCGGTACAGGCATGATAGGCGACCCTTCTGGCAAGACCGATAT
This sequence comes from uncultured Ruminococcus sp., assembly GCA_902797535.1. GTDB lineage: Bacteria > Bacillota > Clostridia > Oscillospirales > Ruminococcaceae > YE71. The sequence goes on from CADBTD010000037.1 coordinate 8,329, forward strand.
GAGAAAAATGCTCACCAAGGAAACTATACAGCATAACGTGGAATGCTTCAAAAAGCAGATGAGCCGCTTTATTGATTTCTCTGACGGCAAGGCTATGGTGGTCAATAATGCGGACTGGCTGCTTGACCTTAATTATGTAGATGTTCTCCGTGAAGTCGGAGCACATTTCTCTGTAAACAAGATGCTCACATTCGAGTGCTACAAGCAGCGCATGGAGAGAGGTCTTACCTTCCTTGAATTCAACTACATGATAATGCAGAGCTACGACTTCTACAAGCTGTTCACTGATTACGGCTGCAATATGCAGTTCGGCGGTGATGACCAGTGGGCCAATATGCTGGGCGGAACTGAGCTTATACGAAAGAAACTGGGCAAGGACGCTTACGCTATGACTATCACTCTGCTCCTCAATTCCGAGGGCAAGAAGATGGGCAAGACCGAAAAGGGCGCTGTATGGCTCGACCCCGAAAAGACCAGCCCCTACGATTTCTTCCAGTACTGGAGAAATGTCGGTGACGCTGATGTTATCAAGTGCCTGAAAATGCTGACATTCGTTCCTATCGAGGAGATAGAGGAAATGGAAAAGACCATGGAAGGCGCACAGTTCAACAAGGCTAAGGAGCTTCTTGCGTATGAACTTACCAAGCTTGTCCACGGACAGGAAGAGGCTGACAAGGCACTTGAAGCTGCAAGGGCACTTTTCTCGTCAAATACTTCCAGCGAAAATATGCCTTCGACCGAGATCGGCGCTGATGAACTTGTTGACGGCGGAATGAATATACTTGATCTGCTCGTTCGCTGCGGTCTGACACCTTCCAAGAGCGAGGGCAGACGCCTTGTTACACAGAACGGCATAGCTGTAAATGATGTGAAGTTCACCGACCCCAAGGGCAGTGTTGACCTTTCACAGGAGGTCATCATCAAAAAGGGCAAGAAGGTATTCCATAAGGTCATTGTGAAGTGATGATATAGCAGTACGATAAAGCGGACAGTTGCTTTAACTGTCCGCTTTTTTACTCTGTAAATAATTCTCCGAGAGCCTTGCCTATCAGCTTTCCCGACAGTTTTGCCTGTTCAAGAGTGTTGCCGTGACTGCCAACTTCTATAAGCAGTGAGCCGTCTGTAAGGTCCTGATTATAAAACCTGTAGTCAAAAAGTATCGGGCGGGTAAAGGTGGGGTACAGGCTTTCAGCTTTTGACTGAAGCTGACAGGCAAATCTGAAGTTGTTGAGATAATTCGGCATATCCATTGTGCCGTCATCACAGCCCGAGATTATCATTATCTGTGCCGCTTCTCCTTCATCTGTCATGGCTACGGGTGCCGGCCGCAAATGGTCTTTTGTTTCTATGCCGTCACGATGTATGTCGATAGCAGCTTTGACGCTGGGGTATTTTTCGAGAAGTTCCTTTACTGTTTCTCTGCTTGAATCATAGGCTGCGTCATAGCTTGGCCAGTCATGTACCAGAGTGTCGTGCAGTACGGTTATCCCATAGCTTTCAAGCTGTTTGCATATTTCGTTCCCGACGGCTGTGATGTTTTTGTCGGGATCGGTGCTTTTTCCGCTGAAATCGCTGTCATACCAGTCCTTGTCCTCAAGCTCAAATGATTCTGTGGTGTGGGTGTGGTATATGAGTATCTGCGGCTCATCGGTACCTGTTTCTATGTCGAAGACCCTGCCTGTTCTGCTTATGTCAAGTAAGTCTGCATTGCTGTGCCATGTGAGATTTCTTACCTGTCCGCCGCCGTCAAGGTCAAAATACTGTTCGCCGGAGTATCCGCTGTAATTGGTTTTTTCTATGATCCCGTCGTGGTCGGTAAGGTCTGCGGGATAGGGCAGGGCTTCAAGCACTTCTTCTGAAGGCATGGGCGTGGGTATTTCTACTCCGTCGGGGAGATGTGTTTCGGTCTCTTCGGGTGCAGCCTCAATATCAAGCGCTGACCTGCCGATAAAACTCTGCTCTGAGTTTATGCTTTCTGTTCTGCTGTCAGGATATGGTATGTCTGCTGTTATGTTTATCGTCTTTTCCGATATTTCAGGCATTTTCTTCAATGCTGCACCTGCGCACAGCGGCATTACAGCTATAGCGGCTGAAAAGAGCATGACTGCTCTGTAGTTTCTGTATCTGTCCATAAATTTGTACTCCTATGCATCTTTGTGATACTTCCATACATGATGTATATTACGGTACGCAGTTTTTTATTCCTGCATATTATGTTAAGGGGTGAGATATATGGATACGCTTATACTGATAGATGCTGTAAATGCTGTACCGAAAGACTATCTGCCCGAGCTTGTTCCTGTTGAGGGTATATTTCTTGAACGGAGTGCAGCCCGTGAGTGCCTGAGAATGCTCGCAGCAGCCGAAACAGAGGGGATAACGATAAAGCCCATGTCAGGCTACCGTTCGAGTGATTATCAGAATAGTTTATGGGAGCGTGATATAGCGGAACATATGTCAGATGGTCTTAGCTATGATGAGGCGGTACGGCTTACTTCAAGATATCTTGCCAAGCCTTTTCACAGTGAACATGAAACAGGCCTTGCAGTAGACCTATGTACACCTGAGTGTGATGATGCCGTTCTTACTTTTGCTGGTACAGAGCAGGGGAGATGGCTTAGCGCCAACGCACACAGGTTCGGATTTATACTTCGCTACCCGAGAATGAAAGAGCATATCACAGGTATAGCATATGAACCCTGGCATTACCGCTATGTGGGGTCGCCTCATTCCGATATTATGAAAAACAGCGGTCTTACACTTGAGGAATATCTCTATTACTACAAATAAAGGCATGGGAACTGTCCCATGCCTTTTTGATCATGATATATATTGTGTTCGGTCTTTGCCGTTTTTCTTTCCGATGTAAAGCTGTTCATCGGCTTTTGATATGACTTTCTCGATGTCGTCATCAGGTCCGCCCTTGAAGACACCTATTGTTATAGATATAGTGAAATCGCCTGTATCTGATGAGAAATGCTCGTCTTTTACAGCAAGTCGTATCCTTTCGGAGATCACGACTCCCTTGTCGATATCTGCATTTGGAATGACAAAGAGAAATTCCTCGCCGCCCCATCTTGAAGCATATCCTTCTGAGGGCACACACTTTGCGAATACGGCTGCCGCAGCCCTTAGTGCTTCATCGCCTGCGGAATGACCATAGGTATCGTTGATCTTCTTGAAATTGTCGATATCGCCTATGCCTATTACATAGCCGCTGCCTGAATGAGAACTGTTGGTCTGTATTAGTTTGAGGTATTCTCCCATTGCGCGTCTGTTGAAAAGCTCGGTCAGCGGATCGATCGAAGCGAGCTTCATAAGCGATTCGTTCTGTGCTGTGAGCTTTCTCCGCATCAGTTCGTGGGTCAGCAGATATATCGTTGATACATAGAACAGAACACCCGCACCCATAAATACATTGAAGAAATATACTACGGTATCGAGCTCTCTGTTGTGACTGCTGTAAAAGCCCGGTGCAGTTCTTGTTCTCGAAAAATTATAGCACATTATGAGAAACAGAATAAAAGATGTGAGCGAAATAAGATATGGCGTCAACATCTTTTTTACCGGAATAAAGAACGGCACAGGCATTATCATCAGCAGATACAGTCCGAATCCCTGAGGCCATCCGCCGAATATTATTGCAGCTGAAGCGTGCGCCATTATTTCAACTATAGCCGCAGTTATCAGATAGTGGCGGCTTTTTATCCTGAAATTGAGTATCAGCAGAATAATGTAGAATGTCACGCTGAATATGTTGAAATATCCCATGAACTTAGGACCGTAGCTGAAATAATATATAAGATAAATTATATGCGCGATAAGGCAGGCACCGAGGCCTACTGAGTAAATAATGCTCTCTCTTATCTTGCCGAGATAGCTGTCGTAAGGTGCTGTATATGATGTGAGATCCGATGTTTCCTTATTTATCATAGGCACCCTCCTTTTTGTTCTTAACGTTTGATAATTTCCCAATTTAATTATATATCAGAATGGCCTGATAATCAATACATGAATTATACAAAAATATAAATATTTTTTTGTTATCGGTATATCGGCAGTTCTTCTGCTTAACGCCCTGATAAAAGAATATTAGCTTGAGAAAAATGACGCTAAAAAGATTAAAATTTATTCTCGGCAAAAATGTAAACGATTTCACATTTGTGTAAACGATTTCATTTTTAGTGAAAAATCACCGAAATTTGCTGTGAAAATGGTAACGATTACATAAACAAATTGTGCAAAGTGACCAATCTAAAAATCTGCTAACTGGCGAAATGAGAGAAAAAATATTATGATTTTGAAAACAACCTTGACTTTTAGCCTTGCTTGTGGTTAAATTTAACCAGTGAATTTCACCTTGCTTCATCTTTTTTTATGCAGTATTATGAATATGGGGCTGTTTGATGTGAAACAAGGGGATTCCAATAGTGCGGTATTATTAAATTGTTCAGGAGGTTGTTTATTTATGAGCATCAAAAGATTTCTTGCAGCAGCTGTCGGAATGTCGATGGCACTCAGCGTTCTTTCGTCCTGCGGTGATAACGGCGGCGAAGGCAAAAGCGAAAAGAAGGGCAGCGGTGACACCGAAAGCACAGAGTTCAAGACTGCCGACGATATCGACACCGAGTCTCTCAAGGGCAAGACTATCACCCTTTACACTCACGGCGGAAACCGTGTCCTCGGTGAAGAGAAGAAGGACGAGAACGGAAATACCTACCGTGATGAGTCATATGCTTACTTAAAGCATCTTGCAGAAAAGTTCGAGGGTGAATACGGTATCCACGTTGATCTTCAGGTAAATTCCACCGAAGATGACATCAGACCCCTTCTTCAGACTCAGGACCCGTCAATAGATATCTACACCTCTCCCAACTGGAGCATCGAAGAGTGGCAGCAGTACGCTGAACCCTACTGCACCGTTGAGGAGGCAAGAGAGTTCTACGGCGATTATGCAGACACTATGGTAAATGACGGTACTTACGTTTATTCCCTTATGCCTGCAAAGACCTATAACAATGCTGTAGTTTACAATGAGGAAACACTCAAGAGCGTCGGATATGACAGTGTTCCCGCAACTCAGGCAGAGTTTGAGGAAATGTGCACAAAGCTCCGTGAAGCAGGTGTAGACCCGATAGCTATGCATCGTATAGAGAACTGGCCGCTTTCAACAATAAACGATTTCGCAAACTATGTAAGCGGTGCTAACGATGCTTATCCCGGAATGCTCAAGAGCGATACTCCGTTCAGCGACAGCGAGCCTATGGGCAAGACTATAAAGATGTACACAGAGTGGAAATCCAAGGGCTTCTTTGAGTCTGAGATATATACTGATTTCGGTGTTGCTATGGACTCCGTAGGAAACGGTAAAGCAGCGATGATGCTCTTCGGCGCATGGGTAGTTCCTCAGATCCAGGGCCGTGTTCCCGAAGGAACCGATCCTTCTGTTATCAAGTTCGCTCCTGCACCTGATTTCGGCAACGGTCAGTATGTAATGGCATCTGCAGCTGACGGCTATTCAATAGCTAAGGGTTCGGATGACAAGGAAGCTGCAAGACTTTTCATCGAGTACATCTCTGAAGACGCACAGTATCTTGCTGACAGCGGATACATAGCAAACAAGAAGGGCGTTACACCTATAGTTCCCGATCTTTACAAGATAATCGACGACGCAGTAGCAGCAGGCACCTGCAAGGTACTTTACTCTTATGCTACCGACAGCAATTCCATGCATAATGAAGAGATACTCACCGAGGCTTCGCTCCTTGAGGACAATAAGTATGTAGGAAACCTGTTTGACAGCATCGATGTGACCAAGGACCCCGACTGGGATGCTTATGAAGCTCAGGTAAAGAAGCAGAACGACGCTTATACCGAAGCAAGAGATTTCCTCGGTTACAAGTGGGAATGATCCAAGCCTCTTAAAATATTATATAATTAAGCCGAAGGGAGCGGTAAACGGCAAGTCGTCTGCCGCTCTTTTCAAAGCTATATTCTGACGGAGTGAACGTATGAAAAGTAAAAACAGATCGATCTTTATTGTATCATTTCTGGCTCTGCCTCTGATACATCTGATCATTTTTTCCTATGTTCCGATCATAGGAAACTTTGTACTCAGTTTCACAAACTGGAAGGGCTTCGGGGATATACAGTTCATAGGATTCCGAAATTATCAGCGTCTTTTTACAAATACCGAATATATAAATATGTTCAAAAACTGCGGCTGGTATTTTCTTGTGGCTATCCCACAGCTCATATTTGCGCTTCTGCTTGCGGTTGTTATAAACGGCAAATTCAGGGGCCTTAACGTCTTCAAAGGTATTCTCATAATCCCATATCTTCTCAACGGCGTTATAATTTCAACGATATTCATCATATTCTTCAACAATACGGGTTCTCTCAACACCATACTTGACTGGCTGCATCTCGGTTCTCTGAAACATCAGTGGCTTCAGGATCTCAAGATAGTGAATCCTTCTATCGCTTCGATAAGCATATGGCGCTATTACGGCATGAACTTCATAATGTTCTACGGTGCGCTCCAGGCGATACCTGCCGAACTTTTTGAAGCTGCTACTCTTGACGGATGCACCAAGCTTCAGGAGATAAGGTATATTTCCATACCTTTCATAAAGAAGGTACTGTTTATAAATATACTGCTCAGTGTTTCGGGTTCGATACAGGTGTTCGAGATACCTTATATCATGATGAACGGTTCAAACGGCACAGGCACACCCGTTATCATGATCCAGCAGAGTATGTCGACCAACCGCGTAGGCTTTGCGGCTGCACTTTCTGTAATGGTATTCATCATCGTTATGATAGTTGTAGGTCTGCAGCGCATATTTGTAAAGGAGGAATGACCTGTGGCTAATGAAACAAAACTCTATAAAGTCGTAAGGTACATTTTCCTTATTGCGTCGAGCATATTCGTGATCGTACCTCTTGTTCCGCTTATATTCATGGCATTCAAGACAGGTGCAGAGTATTCCGCAACAAGCGTACTTGAACCTCCCGCGAGCTTTCTTAACGGCTATAATTTTGCTTATGCACTGAGAGTCGGCAAGCTCGGAAGAGCATTCTTCTTCACAGCGATAATACTTGTTGTATCACTTGCGATCCAGGTGTCATTCACATCTATGGTGGCATATGTGCTGCACCGCTTTGACTTCAAGTTCAAAAAAGT